>CBEULQ010000521.1:0-2874 GCA_965543975.1 uncultured Desulfocucumis sp.
ACTCACAAGCTCTTTCCCCAAATCTGCTCACCAAAACAACAAGGGATTCTCACCCAATGCATTGAAAATCCCTTGCCTCTCAGTATCTAATCAAACATTAAATTTAATTACCAACTGGTTTAATTCCTCAACCGTTTTATTAATTTGCATAGCAGCCGCCGAAACTTCCTCCATTGTTGCTGTCTGCTCTTCGGTGGTGGCGTTAATGTCCTGGACACCGGCCGAAACCTGCTCTGATGCCGAAGCAACGCTCTTTATCTGTCCCACAAGATTTTCCACGGACTCGATAATACCATTGAATCTTCCACCAACATCCTCAATAACCAAAACGCCTTCTTGTACATTTTTATTACTTTCACCCATAGCTTCAACAGCCTTTTGGGATTCATCTTCTATTCTATAGATCAGTTGTCCGATGTCTTTTGCCGCGCTCGCCGATTGTTCGGCCAGATTTCTGACTTCTTCGGCAACCACCGCAAAACCTCGCCCCTGCTCCCCTGCCCTTGCTGCTTCAATGGCCGCGTTCAGGGCCAGGAGGTTCGTCTGATCGGCTATGCTTGTTATCAGGTCTACAATCTGACCAACCTGGTTGAGCGTACCTGAAAGAGACTCAACCACTTCAGCAGCCTGCATGCTGGAAACCGCAATTGTTCCCATCTGGTCGGCAAGGCGTTCCATGCCCTCCGAGCCCTGCATCGCCTGTTTGGAGACCTCCCCGGACATCTCGGCCACCTCTTGGGCGTTTTGGGATACCTGCTCTATGGAAGCAGCTATTTCGCTAACCGTGGCAGCCGTTTCAGACGCCCCTGCCGAGGTCTGCTGGGCCTGGGCGGACAGCTGCCTGGATGATTCATTTAACTCGCCGGAAAATATCTTTAAGTTTGTTATTACTTCTAAAAAAGAGTTTCTCATTATATTCAGCGCGTTTGCCAGCTGTCCCAGTTCATCGGATGATTTAACAATTATCTCTTCCCTGAAATCGCCCCGGGCCAATTTGGCCGATGCCTCACCAACTTGACCAAGGTTGCTACTAATTGACTTTGCAAGGAAATAGGCGAGAACTGAACCTAAAAACAAACCGAATACCAGCATAATCAGGGGCGAAATTATTTCCCCATGCAAAATTTTCAGTTCATAGTAAGTAAACCCTACTATCGAAGACATTAATATCTGCTGGGATATAAACACTGCCCAAATTTTTATTGCAATCTTTTTCACGGTATCTGGGTCACCCCTCTCTCTATATATACTAAAAATTGAAAAGGAGCTTGTTTTTCATTAATTTTCATAAAGCAAAATTAAAAAAGGACAAGGTGCCCTTATTATACCGAACACGGATAATTAGGGTTTTTGTCCTTTTGATATTTACTTAAAAATCAACATAGTGGAAGTCTGGTTTATGTGTCCAAAGCAGGCCTCGCCGTAAGTTGAAAAGCCGATGGTAGGAATATCTTTAAATATATTGGCATAAGTTTCCAACTGGTCTTTTTGCTCCAACCCCAAAGTTCGTAATATGCAGTGAAAATTAAGTATTCCGGAGATATTGCCGTTGCCCTTTGCGTTAAGAGCTTCTTTGGTGTCCCTTACAATATCCGTGGCATTCAAAAGCGATACTTCCATCCCTTCCAGGATGTTGCAGTAGAATACCATGCTCTTGTCCTTTATCTGCTGCGGGCTGCGGACGAATATTTCTTCTTCGGCTATCAGGCCTACAGGATTGGCCATAAATGAACTGGGGGCTTCCTCTAAAGATAGGTTGAGGGCTTCAGCGTAGGCCAAGGCTGCCGGCTTGCCGTTAAACTCTATCACCTCACGAATTTGTTCGTTAACCCTGGTGGCCGTAAAACTGACGTCCGTTACTTCAAAGCTCTGGGTTTTAACATATTCAAAACCATTTTGGGGCACCATCAGAGCCAGTACAGAAGCGTTGGAGTAAGCCTGACCATCTGCGTAAACGTATGTTTTTTCGAATTTAAGATCATCCCCCGCCGAACCCCCGATAAAAACAACGTTGGTTAAATCACCGATTTTCTCCATGATTTTTTCTTCAGACATACTCAGTCCGTCGTTAAGTACAACCCCGACATACTTTTTGTAGTCCATGGTATTGGCAGGCTCGCAGTAATAGTCTTCAAATTCTTCAAATGCCTTTTTCACGTTGCCGTCAGCACTGATATTCTGCACTACGCAGACCTTCACGTCGGAGATGGTGTCTTCGTCAAATGCCATTGCCACCACGGAGTTTTTCAGCATCTTTCCGCTTATAATCTCACCGGCAGTTGAGCAACCGAAAGCAGCGGCCTTTGGAAAGCCCTCCTGGATGCTCTTGCTCAGTGTTTCCTGTTCGAAAGAGGAAGACGCAAAGAACACCAGCATTTTTGTATCGGAAGGATTTAACTGCCTGATGATGTCCGCGGCTGCCTCTTTAGCTGAATTCATATTTGAATATGCTACTTTAATTCCCATTTTATCCCTCCTAAATGATTATATAGTAATCTTTACATTGAATTCTTTTGCAACCACGGCAAGCTTTTGTAGCACCACCGGGTCATCATCCGAACCAACCGTGAATTTATCAGGATTGATACCTTTTAAAATTAACTTCGTTTTGGTTGTTTTAATTAATACGGGATCATTTTTCGCTACTTGCTTTAATAAGTCGTCAATTGCCTTTTTGACTTTGCCTGCCATTATTTCACCTCCATAATTTGTAATTTATTGAAAATTTCAAAGATTAAATGCAAGATTTGTGGCATTTAATGTAAATACAAGGAGAATTTTAGACAATTTTTAGTTTTGAAGTAAGAATAAAGAAAAAAAATTAAAGGCAACCTTTTTAGTTGCCAGTGATTTATTTGGCTATTCTGTTCCTAT
>CBEULQ010000522.1:0-2873 GCA_965543975.1 uncultured Desulfocucumis sp.
ATGCCGGGTATTGAAGGAAAGGACCTGCGTCAGAAATTCCTGGAGCATTTCAGGGAATATGATATAGAGGTTGTACATAAAAAGGTTCAAAACGTGTTTCCCATGGAGCGTGGATTTCAACTGCTGGTAAAAGACGGTTCCTTTGACGCGGAAACAGTGGTGCTGGCCACCGGGGTAACAGTACAGAAAATGCTGGAGGAAGAGGAGCGGTTTATCGGCAGGGGAGTTAGCTATTGCGCCACCTGCGACGGATTGCTGTTCAAAGACAAAATACTGGTACTGATCGACCATACCAGGGAGGGAGTGGACGAAGCGGCTTTCTTATCCAAAGTTTGCAAAAGAATATATTATCTTTGCATGTATCCCGACCCGCCGTCTTTTGCCGAAGACAATGTGGAGCTTGTATTGAATGAAAAACCGGTAAAAATACTGGGCAGCGATATGGTTACAGGGTTGCAAACCGATAAACGCACCATTGAAGCAGATGGAATATTTATTTTCCGGGAAACTTTCCCTCCCGGTGAGCTTGTGCAGGGGCTGGAAATAGAAGAAGGGGAAATTAAGGTCAACAGGCATCTTGAGACCAATGTCAAGGGTATTTTTGCGGCGGGTGACTGTACCGGGAAGCCCTACCAGGTGGCCAAAGCTGTGGGGGAGGGACAGTCAGCGGCGCTGAATGCGGTGGCTTACCTGGATTCGACACAATAGACATGGATTAAATGCAGAGAATCCCCGGTATTTTCTGTCGCCTATTTCCGGTCCTACGGAGAATGTAGAAAAAGTATATCTGAGGCCGTTCAAAAACAAGTATGGCGCGGAAGGAGAAGCCGTACAGCGCGGAGCGTACAGGTTTATTTGAGTACAGTACGATTAGTCTTAAAGTGCCAGGCGTAGTTTTTCAACGGCCTACTGCGTTAACCAGACGAATGAGATAAGGGTGGAAAAACAGCCCTTCCACCAGGGCTACCGCCAATGCCGAGTAGAGCATTATTAAAATACTGATTTTTATTCCCGCCAGAGAGGCGGCCCAAAGCAACAGAAAAACCAGCCCAGCGTCAGCCAGGGCAGCAATAATGTTGCTGGTTCCCGGAAGAATATAAAAGTCTCCGATTATATAAGCTGCAACAGTTACCAGCAGTGCTATCATGGCCGCCACAGCCCAGTTGAGATTTCCCGGCAGGACCAGCAGCAAAAACAACGGCACTCCATTTACTAAAAGTTTCATGGTAAGTCTTTTGGTATGTTCCAATCCAAATCCCCCTTGAATTATGACTTTATCGCTGCGGGTCAAATCCCGCCGCAAAGGCTATTGGGCTTGCCTTCCTGTTGCGGTGATCATCAGCAGTGGCCGCTGATACCGCCGTAATACCCTTAAAACAGATGTTAAAGCGGCCTAGTGGTTTATCCTGATAGTCGTTATTAATATATCCAGAATAAAGGGCGGATATTATGTTTTACATTTTTGGTATAATCAATTAGATTAATAGGAGCATGGGAAAAGGGAAGGCGGAAGAATTAGCTTAACACAGCTGTAATATTATGGTAATATGTATCCATGATGGAATATTTTAACAAAACATGGGCGGTTAAAACCGCAGGGAGGAGAACGATATGTTAAAACCAATAAGAGTTGTTTGTAAAGGGAAAAAGCCTCTGATGCTGCTTTTGGCGGGGCTGTTAGTCCTTGTACTTGCAGCAGCGGGATGCAGCGGTAAGGACGACGGCAAAAAACCGGTTGAGCAAAATAAGCCCCCCATCAGTTCCACGCCCAATGAAGAACCGGTGAAGGTAACGCTTTATTTTTCAGATAGTCAGGCTGAAATGCTGCTGCCCGAGGAAAGGGAGGTAGACAAAAAAGAAGGGACCATTGAGGAAGTGGTGGTCAATGAGCTGATCAAGGGGCCCAAAAAGGAAGGGTTGACAAAAACCATTCCCGAGAGCGCCAAATTATTGTCTATAAAAGTGGTTGACGGCGTCGCCTACGTAAACTTCTCCAAAGAGATTCAGACCAAACACTGGGGAGGTTCAGCCGGCGAGAGCATGACAATATACTCAGTTACCAATTCACTGGCCAAACTGGACGGTATCAAAAAAGTTCAATTCCTGGTGGAGGGCAACAAGGTTGAAAGCCTGCTGGGTCATATGGACACCACTGAGCCTGTGGAACCCAATTTGGAACTGGTAAAGCAGTAAATAGAAAATACTGTGTGGGGCCGACTAATCATCGGCCCTCTTTACTGCCATCAATATGGGTTGTTACACATTTTCTTTGATGTTATACGTACTAAATAGTTGCTTTTATCAATTAAGGAGTTATTGCTGCATTTTCTCTTTTCCCCCATGGTTTAAGATAAGAAATCACTACTAAGAATAATAGTAGAGCGAGACATATTGCAATGCCAACGAATAACAACTGACGATTTTCAAGATAAGCCGCATTTTGCAAAGGATACATACCACTGGTAATTTTGCTGGTAGAGAGTGAATCGCTTATCCAAATCCGCACATAGGTGCTGCCAAAAATAATCGACACCATATTACCGATCCATTTTGCTAAAACCCAATAATGTTTCGTTAGCCCTCCCCACTGCGTCCGTATGGCGAGCCAAATTCCGGTAATGAGCGAACCGAAAGCACCAGGAATGACTAAGAAATGATCAAAGCGCTTTATGAATACATGTGAAGCATACACCAGATTATTATCGGTCGTAAATTTCGTCAAAACGGCAAGTAAAAGCATCCCAAAAACCCCGCTTAAATATATAATGACAAAAATTATATGGGTGATGAGCCACCAATTCTTTTGCTTTATTTTTAACTTATTTTTTCTGAATTTAGCGATAAACAAAGTAAAACCGGTTATCACTAGAAGC
>CBEULQ010000523.1:0-2871 GCA_965543975.1 uncultured Desulfocucumis sp.
CTTGAAATATACGGTATCAGCTTTGAACCGGAAAGCCGCAGGTCGTACCGGCAGCCGGGAATGGCTGCTCACCTGCTGGGTTTTGTGGGTGATGACAATCAGGGACTGAACGGTATTGAAAAAAGCTTTGACAGCGAACTTAGGGGAGTGCCGGGTAAGCTGCTGATCGAGGAAGACGCCGCGGGGCGTCAACTTCCCCAGACTGCCTACAGACGCATTCCGCCGGTAGAGGGAAACAATCTGGTGCTTACCCTGGACCAGTCCATACAGTTTTTTGTGGAACGGGAACTGGACAAGGTGGTGCAGCAGTACCAGCCCTCCAGGGCGGTGATACTGGTTGCGGACCCTAAAACCGGGGAGATCCTGGCCATGGGCACCAGGCCTTCCTTCGACCCGGAAAACTGGAGCAAATACCCCCAGTCGGTATGGGATAAAAACCCCGCAACACTGTATAATTACGAACCCGGCTCCACATTCAAAATTATAACCGCGGCCGCCGCCCTGGAAGAGGGAACTGTAAGGGTTGGGGACCGGTTTTACGATCCCGGATATATAAAGGTTAAGGGAAATACTATCTACTGTTGGGACAGGTCCGGCCACGGGGCCGAGACTTTCGCCGAAGGGGTGATGAACTCCTGCAATCCTGTATACATACAGGTGGGTCTCAGAACAGGAAAAGAGAAACTATATAAATATATTAACGGATTCGGCTTCGGACAGCCGACGGGTATCGACCTGCCCGGCGAGGAAAAAGGAGTTATAATTCCCAAAGAGAAGGCTACCGAGCTCGATCTGGCCACCATTTCCATCGGCCAGTCCCTGGCTGTAACCCCGGTTCAGGTGCTGAGGGCGCTGTCTGCGGTGGCCAATGGCGGACAGTTGATGAAACTGCACCTGGTAAAATCTGTTGAAAACGGTGAAGGGAAGACTGTAAAGGCTTTTGATCCCGAGCCGGTCCGCCAGGTTATATCCTCCGCCACAGCCACTCAAATGTCGGTATTGCTGCAAAAGGTGGTTCTGGAAGGCACGGGCAAGGCCGCCTTCGTGGAAGGATACAGGGTGGCGGGGAAAACCGGTACCGCCCAGGTTCCCGGCGAAAAAGGCGGTTACGCAGCCGGCAGGTATGTGGCCTCCTTTGCGGGATACGCTCCTGCCGACGACCCGCGGATAGCGGTGCTGGTAATGGTGGCCGAGCCCAAGGGGGGAAAGTATTACGGCAGCGAGGTGGCGGCTCCGGTTTTCCAGGCTGTAGCCAGGGACACCCTGCGTTACCTGCGTATACCTGAAGACCCCAGCCTTCCCGTGCCCAAGGATTATAAAAAGGATGAAAAAACGGAGACTCCCCAGCCGGAAACCACAACTAAACAAAAAGTGCCCAATGTTGTGGGATTCCCCCTGGATGACGCGGTCCAGGCGTTAAAAACCGCTGGATTATACGCCAGTGTGGAAGGGAAACAGGGATACGTGTTTGACCAGAAGCCGCCCGGCGGGACCCTGCTGGGCCGTGGCAGCGCTGTACAGATTAAGGTTTCCGCTGTGGCGCCGTCCGCCTCCCGGGACCAGGTGGTGGTACCCGATCTCAGGGGCATGTCCGTTAAAAAGGCCGGCATGTTGCTTGAGGAAGTGGGATTGGTTCTGAATCCTTACGGCAGTGGGCTGGCGGTGAAGCAAAGCCCTTCCCCGGGCACTAAACTGAACAAGAATAGCACGGTTATTGTGGAGTTTGCCCCTCCCGGGAGTTAGACCACTTAAATTGGAGACATTCCTTTCCTAAAATGTTAAGAATTAAGATGTTAAGACAACACAAGAAAGTGTGGCCTCTTTCCTAATTTACCCGGAAAGATGTAAAAAGTCCGGTGATGAGTTTGGCTCATCGCCGGACTTTTTGTTCCTTAATTTGGCTGCCGTTAACTAATATTCAATACCCGTGTTACGTACCATTCAATTATTTGCGTTCCCCACATGAGGGACGCAAAGGAGCCCATGGCAAGGAAGGGTCCGAAGGGTATAATGTCGCCTCGGGATTTTTTCTTTAACAACAAAAGGAAGATACCCAGCCCGCCGGCAAAACAGCAGGCCAAAAAAACCGCCATGATTGAAAGAGGCCAGCCCAGAAAAAGTCCCATTACCAGCGAAAGTTTCACGTCACCCATGCCCATGCCTTCTTGTTTGAATATTAACAGGCTGATTAAATAAACAAATAATAAAAAGCCGGCGGACGATAGTATGCCATAAAGAGAAGATATTACCGTAATGTCGCCGGCCGGGTAATGAAGTATAACACCTGCCGCCAGCCCTGCCAGTACAATTTCGTTGGGAATAATGTAATACTCCAGGTCAATAAATGTTGTAATGATCAAAATGCAGATTAATACCGTATATTTCAACAATACCAGGTTAATATCAAACCTTAGCAGCAGTGCTATAAATAGTATTCCGGTAATGGCTTCCACCACCGGATAACGTATACCTACCCTTTCCCCGCAGAAACGGCAACGTCCCTTTAATAACAGGTAGCTTATTACAGGAAGTAAATCAAATATTTTTATTTTTTTTTCACAATTGGGGCAATGGGAAGGGGGAAACAATATTGATTCCTTCCGGGGAATGCGGTAAATGCAAACATTTAAAAAGCTGCCGGTAATTAAACCAAACATTGCTGCAAAAAACAAAATAATACCGTCATAACCTGACATTATCGTATCAACCTGCTTCCATGGCAATCAATATTATTAGCACCTATATTAGTTTCTGCTGGAAACAGTATATTTTAATTCAATATTTTTTTCAATAGAACTCAGGGCTAGCCCAAATCGATATAAATAGACATGTTTTTATATCGTTCCTTAATTATTTGTAAATTTTTACTTA
>CBEULQ010000524.1:0-2868 GCA_965543975.1 uncultured Desulfocucumis sp.
CCTTCTGCATCATCCACGGCACAGCAGATCCGGTGGTTGACCCGCAGGAGGCAAGGAATCTCTACGAGCGGGCCGGGGAACCGAAGGATCTACATCTGATAGAGGACGGCAAAATACCATGAGGCCAGCTCCGAGTCCGCCGGCCGCGCCGGCACCCGGTACACCGGCAATGTCAATGCCCAACTGCCGGCTGATAATCCCGGCATAATGGCGCAGGTTGCGATCCAATTCCTCTAGCATCTCGGGGTTACCCCCCTTTTGTGGTCCATAAACCTGGGACGCTCCCTCCGGGCCGCAGAGAGGATTTGTTACATCGCAGGCCACGACGATTTCGGCTTCCTTGATCCGGGGATCAAGGCCCCGGATATCAATGTGGTGGAGCCTGCCCAGGTCTCCACCCCCGAAACCAAGCTCATTTCCATATTGATCCCTGAAGGAGACACCCAATGCTCTGGCCATGCCAGCTCCGCCGTCATTTGTGGCGCTCCCTCCGATACCGATCACTAACCTCCTGTACCCCTGGTCCAATGCCGTCTTTATCAACTCCCCCGTGCCAAAGGTTGTAGTGAACCTGGGATTCCGCCTCTCCACCGGCAAAAGGGTCAATCCCGATGCGGCAGCCATCTCGATAATTACGGTTCCATCCCGCAATATCCCGTACTTTGCCGATACTTTGTCACCCAGCGGCCCGGTTACCTCCACTTCCCGGTACTCGCCACCTGTGGCAAGCACCAGGGCGTCCACAGTGCCCTCTCCGCCATCGGCCACGGGCAATTTGACAACCTGCGCATGGGGATACGCTCTCTTTACCCCTCTTTCCATTGCGGAAGCTGCGGCAATGGCCGTAAAGCTCCCCTTAAACGAATCCGGCACAATGATAATCTTCATACCTACCCCTCTTATAACCCGGTTAAAGGATTACATAGCAGACAAAAAAATCTGGTAACAAAAACAATTTTATGAACATATCTTACCAAAAATCATATGCAATTGCACATCCATACCAGTAAGGAAAATTGCCCTTTTCTCTAAATCGTTACCATTATCATAAGAAAAGATAAATGTAGTTTATTTTTACCACATATGTTGTTTTATGTTATTATTATGTGGTAATAAATGTTGCCTTTTGTAAGAAGCACAAGATGAGGTTCCAAGAGAGAAGGATGTTATATGGGAAATGAATTTATCCTGGAAATTCGACATCTCACTAAAAAATTCAGCAAGAAAACAGCGCTGGACAATATAGTTTTTTCCCTGGTTAAAGGAGAAACATTAGGACTCCTCGGTCCCAACGGTGCAGGGAAAAGTACACTGATTAAATGTATTGTCGGCTTGCTTAGACCCACCGGCGGGGAGATTTTGATAGCAGGGAACCCGCGGGGCTCCAGGGAAGCCCGGCGTATCACAGCATATGTCCCCGAAGTTCCGCAATTGTACAATATGTTGACGGTTTGGGAACATTTGCGCTTTATCACTGATTCCTATGAAGTAGACGGTTGGGAAGAAAAAGCGGAACATTTGCTGAGGCTATTTGAAATCTGGGATCAACGCGATGAATTTGTCCAAGCCCTTTCCAAAGGAATGCGCCAGAAACTCTCCATTTGCTGCGGAATCATCTCGGATGCCCGGATTCTGATTTTTGATGAGCCAATGGTTGGGCTTGATCCGAAAGCTATAAAGAATCTTAAAGATTTGATTCAAGAGCTAAAAGACGAGGGAAGAACCCTTTTTATGAGTACTCACCTGCTGGACCCCATTGAAAACATTTGCAGCCGTGTGATTGTTTTGAAAAAGGGAAAGATCATAGCGGACGGGAGCTTAGAAGAGCTCAGGTCGCGCCTGGGTGAAGAGAAAGCCTCTTTAGAGGAAGTCTTCCTGGAGGTGACCGCTAATGCATGATTATGTGGTTCTTCTCCGTTATGACATGCTTAAATTTAAAAACCACATACTGGAAATTGGACGCAGTCCCAAGAAGCTCATAAGCTACTTTCTTTTTGTTGCCTGGTTTATTCTGATAATGCTTCCTTCAATAAACCACAGCGGCCAGCAGGCATTTACAGTAACAGCTAACACCGCGAATATTATTCTTGCCGTTTATGCGCTGTTCATTGGGTTTATTATGTTTTCATCTTTTTTCTCCTCCATAAGAAAATTGTCATATTCTTTTCAAATGGGGGATGTCAATCTTCTCTTTCCGTCTCCCCTGGAGCCAAACCGCATTCTTTTATGGAGCATGCTGAAGAAAATTCCTTTAAACATGTTTACAACCTGTTTTCCGGCCCTCATTCTAACTCCGACAATGTTTAATATGGGCTTAAACATAGAGGGTATTCTCCTGGCATATCTATCTATATTATCTTTGGGCCTACTTCTCAGCCCGTTTTCTTTTTTGATATTTCTTATCTCGGCCCGCTATCAAAAAGAACGTTGGATCCGGGGAATTTTGCTGTTCTCCGTTGCCTGGTTAATCTTTAACTGGTTGAAATATGAGCAAGGGACTATATTCACCCTCAATGTTCTACTTGGTTATCAAGCACCGGGAGTTCTTAATTTTCCCTTGTTCGGCTGGATTCTACAAATCGCCCGGGCCGCTTTTTTCGGCGCAGCTCCGGGTACTTATACGGCTATTTTCCACGTGACGTTGGCCGTCCTGGCTGTTAATTTTTTGGTCTTTGCCCTGGCCAGGGATTACTATGAGGATGTAATTGAGCTTGCCGAGAGGTTGGAGACAATTCGTGCAGCCAAACGCAGCGGCAAAATGTGGGGAACATTCATCCCGATTCAATTAAGCAGCACCAAGACCGGATTGTGGACACGCTTTCTGGGTAGAAAAAAAGTCACTGTTGAGCGCCGCTTTCCTGGGAGTTG
>CBEULQ010000525.1:0-2864 GCA_965543975.1 uncultured Desulfocucumis sp.
ATATCCCCCGGGGATTGGGTGCACACCCACAATGTCAAAACCATGTTGCAGGGAATTGTGGAGTATGTCTACCCGCCGTACCCGCTGCAGCCGGTGCGGGAAAATATTTTTGACTGGACCTTTGAAGGCTATCTGCGTGAAGACGGGCGGGCCGGCACCAGGAATGAAATATGGATAATCAATACCGTGGGCTGCTGCAACAAGGTTGCAGAAGAACTTTCCCGCCGTGCTTCGAGGTTGTTCAAAGACAGAAAGATAGACGGAATATATAATTTTTCTCACCCGTACGGCTGTTCCCAACTGGGCGATGACCAGCTTAATACCCAGAAAATATTGGCCGGGCTGGTGAGGCATCCCAACGCGGGAGGGGTTCTGGTTCTGGGTCTGGGTTGTGAAAACAACAATATAAAAGAATTTAAGAAAGTACTTGGACCCTGTAATTCTTTAAGGGTTAAATTTTTAAATACCCAGGATGTATCGGACGAAATTGCGACCGGGCTGGATTTAATCGGGGAGCTGGTGGATCATGCGGAAAAGCAGGTGAGAACACCTCAACCCCTGGCCAAAATCGTGCTGGGGTTAAAATGCGGCGGCTCTGACGCTTTCTCCGGGATCACCGCCAATCCCCTGGTGGGGCGGGTTTCTGACATGGTGACGGCAGCAGGGGGGACTTCCGTGTTGACCGAAGTCCCGGAAATGTTCGGGGCGGAAACAGTACTGATGAACCGGGCTGCCGACCGGAAGGTGTTTGATGATATTGTAAAGCTTATAAATGAATTTAAAGAGTATTATATAAGGAACGGCCAGTCCATATATGAAAACCCTTCCCCCGGTAATAAAAGCGGCGGCATTACCACACTGGAGGAGAAATCGCTGGGCTGTATTCAGAAAGGCGGCACCGGCGCTGTCACGGATGTGCTGGTATATGGTGACAGGGTTACCGTTCCGGGGTTAAACCTGCTCAGCGGCCCGGGCAACGACATGGTGGCGGTAACTGCCCTGGCAGCCGCGGGAGCACAGTTGATATTATTTACCACGGGTAGGGGAACTCCCCTGGGCGGACCGGTTCCAACTATAAAAATTTCCACAAATACTGAACTTTTTCGGCGCAAGGCAAACTGGACGGATTATGACGCCGGACAGTTGCTGAGCGGTGTTTCCATAGAACAACTGGCAGACTGGTTGCTAAATTTTGTGCAACAGGTAGCCTCGGGGAAATCAACCTCCAATGAACGCAACAATTATAGGGAAATTGCCATTTTTAAGAACGGTGTAACATTGTAGCCGAACAATGCAGAATGTTAAAAAAATTTTAATTTTTCATTCCGGATAGGGAGGTGAAATAAATTTTGTGTAGAATTATTTTTTAAATGTTTCTGTAAGCGCTTACATAAATCCGTCGAGGGATGATGCCCATGATTACTATTTATGATATAGCAGAAAAAGCCGGGGTATCTATAGCCACCGTTTCCAGGGTTATAAATAACAGTCCGGGTGTCAAAGAGGAGACCAGGGAACGGGTCATGGCCGTGATAAAGCAGGCGAATTATTCACCCAACGCCATGGCTGCGGCCCTAACCAGCAAAAAAACATATACAGTGGGATTGTTGATACCGGATATAGCCAACCCCTTTTTTGCCGAACTGGCCAGGGGGATTGAGGACAGGGCAAATTTTTACGGTTACAACGTAATAATTTGTAATACCGACAACAAACCGCACAAGGAAAAGGCATATCTTCGCCTGCTGATGCAGAAAAGGACCGACGGGATTGTTTTTGCGGCGGCCGAGGCCGGAAGCGCCGCAATTACCCAGTTGACCCGGAGGGGGTTTCCGGTGGTGCTGTTGGCCAGGGAACTGGAAGGGGCCGATTTGGAAACGGTACTGGTGGATAACGTGGAAGGAGGTTACCTGGCAACCAAGCATTTGCTCGAACTGGGGCACCGCCAGATAGCCATAGTGACCGAAACAACCACCATTAAAGCTAGCCAGGATCGTTATTACGGCTATCTAAAAGCACTGGAGGAGGAGGGCATCCACCCGCTGGAAGAATACCGGATCTTTAACGTGGGTGGTATCGAAGCCGCCCAGGAAGCGTCCCGGAAATTGCTGGAGTTGCCCAATCCCCCAACCGCCGTGGTGGCCTTTAACGACCTGGTGGCCATAGGGTTAATGGAGGGCGCAAAAAAGGCGGGTTTGAAGATTCCCAGGGATCTTTCCGTGGTGGGTTTTGACGATACCATTATTGCCACCATTACCGACCCCCCGCTTACCACCATGGCACAGCCCATATACCAGATGGGTAGTTGCGCCATAGACAGGCTGGTGGGATTGATAAAGGGTGAAAGCAGAGGCTCCAAAAGAATGGTTCTGGAAACCCGCCTGGTGGTAAGGCGGTCAACATGCGCCCCCCGCAGGGGCAGGAGGCTGTAGTATTGGCGGGGATCATGAGACGGAAGGCAACAATCCGCCATATGGTAAAAATTTATATGCCTTTATTTTTCAGAATAGATCAAACAGTTTAATTTTTGTTGTAATTAACGGTATAATTCCGGCTGCGTTGGATGGTTGAATTGGTTTGTTAACATATGCCGATATTTCTTAATTTTTGAAAGCGCTTACAATGTCAGGATGATCCGAATGCCAGCCAATAGGTATTGTAATCATTGCCGCGAAGTACGTTGACGTGTTGAGGCAGCGTGCTGCCGCAAGGGTCAGGAGGTGATTGAATAGCGTATTAATTTCGGGGAGCGGCTTATGCTATGGTGTTTTAAGGAGGAGATATCCAACAAATTAAACCAAAATCGGAGACAATCCGATGGTGCCAAATCATCCAAGAAGGAGTTGTAATATTCTGAAATATTA
>CBEULQ010000526.1:0-2842 GCA_965543975.1 uncultured Desulfocucumis sp.
ATAATTATAAGCATCCGCACCACTAAAGCTCAGCAAGGCTGCCTTGACCGAAAGAGTCAGCGCCAGAACCACAACCGCGGGACCATGCCAACGGGATACGTACCTGTCCGGTAAGGACCGGACAAAAAAATAAACGCCCAGAAGGGTCAGCAAACCAGCAGTCAACTGCGTGCCGGTATAAACCGTGGCCATTCCCGAGCAAACCGCTAAAACCGCCAGAAACCCCGCCCCGGTGCCGAAAAATACGCCGCAGGCCGCCGCGAAGGCGGGAGCAAAGGGAGACAACTCGCCCAGCAAAACAGCCCTGCCCAGACAGAATCCCGCTGCTAAGGCCAGCAGCAGCCCCGGATTTATAAAGCCTTTTATGCCCAGTGAAGGTAAAAATCCCGACATGCGGAGACTCCTGTTCCTTTTCGGTCCCCGGTCATCCCCTTTTCGCCGGTAAGGATACACATCAACTTTTTCAAACAAAAGCCCACCCCCGCTGTAATTTCTATAAATTACATTATAGTACCTGGGATGGGCATTAATTGTCATTATTGGTAATGAATTACATTTTTTATTTCGACAGATTTAACAAAGACGGATGCCAGGCCGTATAAAAGATCTGCTTCGCTGACGGTTATAAAATTTATATCAAGCTGATCCATTATTATCAATATAATTTTTACCCCAGCCACTATTATATCGGCTCTGGCGGGCTGCAGGCCGGGAATTTTTTTTCTTCCATCCGCTCCGGCGCTAATTAAGGTATCCAGCAGCATCTCCACCCGATACTTTTCAAGCCGGTACCCATGCACCCTGGCGGAATCATACTTAATCATTTGCATATCCATGGCCGCCAGGGTAGTAACGGTACCCCCAACCGCCACCACATAATCCGGGCGGGCTTTTTTAACCCCCGCCAGCAACGGCATTAACAGTGACAGTACTTCCTCATCTTCGTGTCCTCCCTCGGTCATGCGTACAGCGCCAACCCGGGCACTGCCACATACCAGGGAACCGTTTTCCGTCCAAGTAAATTCCGTGCTGCCGCCACCAACATCCACTGCGGCCATATTTCCGCTGCTGACTCCCAAACCAATTTTCACTCCGTAGTAGCTGAAAAATGCTTCTTCGGGACCGGACAGTACTCTTAGTTCAAATCCTGTTCTATCCCTTACCAGTTTCAGAAAATCCAGCCTGTTGGCTGCATCCCTGACCGCACTGGTAGCGGACACCACAACGTCGGAGACATCCCACTCTCCGGCTAAATCCTTAAAACCGGCTATGGCTTTTACCGTTCGTTCCATGGCGTCGGGAAGCAGCAATCCTCCATTTATACCCTGACCCAGTCTGGTGGTAATCAACCCTGTATATAATGGCTTAACCTCTCCTTCCATGCTTACCCCGGCTATCAAAAGCCTGGTGGAATTGCTGCCAATGTCAATTACCGCGGTTTTTTTAATTCTATCCTTCATTAAACACCTCTAATACAAAAGCATTCCCCGTTACAGGGAATGCCTGTTAATCAATAAATCAGTCCCACTTGCGGTTAGGGCCTCCCCTACCGCCCCTTTTGGCATCAGCATTGCGCTTTAGCGCCTGCATGCGCTCATCGCTTTCTTTTAAAAATTTGGCCAATTTATCCTCAAAGGAAGGTTCAAACTTCTTCCGCTGCGGAGCCCTTCTGTCGGTAGCGGCCGTTTCAGCGGGAGGCTTGGCTTGTTTTATGGAAAGCGCTATTTTCCCCCGGGGATCTACTGCTATAACCTTGACCTTAACCTTGTCGTTTTGTTTCAAAAACTCATTTACATCTCTGACATATACCTCGGCTATTTCCGAGATGTGAACAAGTCCGGTTTCCCCCCCGGGCAGCTGTATAAACGCTCCGAAATTGGTTATTCCGGTAACCAGGCCCTCCAAAACACTGCCCACTTGCAACGGCATATTTTTAATTTTCCTCCCTCGTAGTACGGAAAAAACCTATTTAAATTATATGCAGACGCCCCTTATAGTGTCAAGAAATGATTTAATCTCCGGCTGAACCGGTTTTTGTTTTTTCGTTGGGTGATTCGGCACTTTTTTTATTGGATTGAACAGGAATTATCCTTGATTCACCGGGCTTAGCCAGGTTCAGTTCCTCCCGGGCCACCTTCTCCACATATGCATCCGACTGGGCCATTTTAAGCTGCTGCCTGAGTTCGCTGTTTTTTTTCTCCAGATCCTTTATCTGGACTTGTATTTTTTCCACATCCTGCTGCATGGCATACAGTTTGTTAAAATGAGTGCCAAATGAAAAAATCAAATAAACCAGCATAAATAACGCCAGAGCCGTCACAAATTTAATACTGGGTCTGAACACCCGGCGCCTTGTGGGGCGTTCGGGACGCTTGGGATCTGAAAATTTATATATGTTATTTTCCCGGGAGGCCATAAACTTTAACCCTCCTCTTCCTGCTCATCAGATCCTATTAAACCCAGACTGTATCCGGGTATTACAATAACTACCTCATAGCCCTTGCCTTTAGCCCTGTTTAAAAGCGTTGCCACTGTGCTGACACTCAGCCCCAAACGCTTTCCGATATCGGAGTTGGAAACTCCCATTTCTTTTAATGTAACAACCTGCCGCTCACGGAAACTTAATTTCTCCACTCCCCGGATTTCCATTTTCATTATCAACAACTCCTCCAGGGAGCAACTTTTTTGCAAAACAAAATCACTACAAAATTAGGACAGCTTGACTACATAAATTCTACGTCTTGATATAATTACCTTCTTTACCAATAATATTTTTATAAATAATTTTATGTTTTTAAGCCCGTTAATCAACATAACCAGCCTTAACATGAAGGGAAACAAT
>CBEULQ010000527.1:0-2841 GCA_965543975.1 uncultured Desulfocucumis sp.
AGCGGTTATTTTCTGGTAGTTCATGCGCTGGCAGAACTTTATCAGCTCTTCCAGCCTTGTGAGATTGTTGCCGAATTCATACTGAAAATAACCGCTGGCCCTGTGAAAGGGTTTGTTTTCTTCTTTGCCGTATTCAGAAAGGTCAATTTTCCCCCCGGTACAGTCGTGACCGTCCTTGTCGCACCTGTTTTTGGGTTCCTGCTTACAGTAAGCGCACTTCATCAGCGATCCTCCTTCACGATGACACTCTCCCTAGAAGTTGGAGACATTCCCCACCCCAAAGTCATATACGTTGGGGACATTCCTCTGACCCAAAAGCATGCTCCAGAGAGAGGTGTGTCCCCTGACCTTTTAATGGCGGTGGGTCCCCTTGCCTTTTAACCAATTATTATATAATTTTGATGCCTGTGGCAGCTTTGATGATATTACCAAACATATAGCCGAAGCCGATGTATGTGAGAATCACAGCCAGGAATGTTTTCAGATAAATTGCCTTGATGTATTTTGAAAGCACCGGGCCGAGGTAAGAGCCGATGATAACTCCGCCAAGTTCAAAGCTTAGCATGGCCCAGTCGAGGCTGCTGCCCATTTTGATATAGTTACCGATGCTGGTGGCTGAAGAAACAAGGATGGAAAGAACCGATGTGCCTGCCACTATGAACATGGGGAAACCAAGCATGCTGCTGAGGTAGGGGACCAGCAGGAAACCGCCGCCGACGCCCAGGGCAGCTGAAATAACAGCAACTATAAGGCCTGCGATAAAGGGGGAGATTGCATTATATTTAAAGGTTTCTCCTCCGAAGGTGAAGGTGTTGTTAATGCCGGTTTGACTGAAATTAACGCCGATTTCCTTTAACTCGTTAAGCTTGCCCGCAGCTTTAAGTTCTTTAACCTTTTTCTCGAAAGCCTGGTTGGCTTTTTTAACCGTCTGCTGCTTTTCCCGGGCTGAAGGTGTCAGTTCGAACCAGAGGCGTAAGGCTATAAACATGGTTACCGCACCGAAGAAAGGCTTATAGGATTTCAAATCCGGTAGGTAAGTATGGGAGAGCCATGAACCTAGCAGGGCGCCGAGTATGCCGCCTAATCCAAGGGCCACGGCGGCGGGAATCACCAGACGCCGTTCCCTGAAATAAAGCGGCGCGGCAATGACCGGGCTCACCAGGGTAAGCATTTGGTTCATTGGTTTAATCATGTTGGCCTTTTTCATGCCGAAAATTGTTATATGACCAACACCGGCAAGGATGCCGCCGGCGGCTCCGATGGTGGAGAATATATAACCCACAAAAATTGACCAGAGGATTAAAAGTATTGGACTTACAGTTACACCAGCCACACTAAATTCCATTAATCACACCTCCGTAATTATTAAAAGCATAACCCCGGGGTAATTCCTTCTCGTAATTGTTAAAAATTATTAAGCTCAGAAACCCAAGAAGGTATGTTCCCTTAACTTATTCTTGGTCAAACCGGGTTGGATGAAAATTTTTTTCTGTAATATCCCCGCCCGGCATAATAAACTACGGCACAAAGCGGATACCATACAATTATACCTATTTGATTTCCCACCCAGGGCAAGCTGAACGGCAGAAAAACAGTGCTGAATTTTATACTTAAAAGCCACATGGCCACCGCATGGGGCAACAAAAAACTCATGCCATCCAAAAAACAAAGCACAAGATATTCCATAAACAGTTCATTAGCCTCTTTATTCAGTGACTGATACATAGAATGAATTCCCGCCTCAGAGGCAATGGAGGACAGTTCTTTTAACTCCTTGATCCTTGACATCAGCCTCTCCTGCTTTTCCCTGTGGGGGTGCAGGAGGTTTCCTGCGGAAGCAAATAATTTCTTAATATTATAATAAATATTTACCTTCTCCCGGTCCTTCCATCCGCTCAAATCATTCTGCAGCACTCTTCCTGCCAAATCTTTACTCACTCCTTTCCTTATATTTTTGCCCTAAACGTTATGCCGCTGTCTAAAAAATAACAGATATTTAACAATAGCAATGTCAGCCCATTGACAGCAACCTTGTCTTTCTGGCGACAAAAAAAATGTCATCTGGACGACAGGCCTGGATGACGACAGAAAATTCTCCGCTTGAGTTTTACCGGATCCTTAATCTTGTACTCCCTTCCTTCCTGCACAATAATGTTCTCCTGTTTTAATTCTGTTATCATGCTGGTGACGGTCTGCCTGGAAGCGCCTATCATGGAAGCCAGCTCGCCGTGGGTCAGCCTTAAATTTATTTTTAACCCGTCTCCGGTCATAATCCCATGGCTCCGGCCTATTTTCAACAGGGTGCAAGCCAGTCTCTCCGGCGCCATCAGGGCAACCATATCCCGGATTGACGACTCTGCGTCCCGCATACGGTAGGCCAGCATTTTAGCCACCTTGATGGATAACACGGGGGTTTTTAACAACAGATTTTGAAAATCCTCATATTTCACGCCAATTAGATTAATTGGCTCAAGGGAACAGGCATGGCATGTCCTTTTTACCCCGGCCAGGGCTTCCGCCAGACCCATTAACTCACCGGCGCCTCTCAGCGAACCGACGGTTACCTGACGCAGGTCCCCTGTCAAACGGTATATCCTGACAGTGCCGGACTCCAAAAGGTATATTGTGCCCGCAGGATCTCCCGCGCTAAAAATCTCCTCACCCCGGGGATAAGAATATTTGCGGCCAATCTTCCTGAGCATTTCTTTTTCGAATTCCTCCAGCCGGGGAACCTCCAAACCGGTTAACACACCAATCACCCCCAATAAGGTTAGGGGACACACCACAGATGTCAGGGGACACACCTCTCTTTAGAGCCCAGTTCCAGGGTCAGAGGAATGT
>CBEULQ010000528.1:0-2838 GCA_965543975.1 uncultured Desulfocucumis sp.
GTAATGTCCCGCTTGTAGCTGACACCTTGAAAGCCGCCGATAATCACCACCTTGCCCTTGGCCATCTCATCCTGCACGCGAAACGGTCTGACCTCAATCACCTGGGCGTCATTATGCCGGTCGTTGGTGATGATACCGGCCTGGGATCCGGTCAGCGATACTGCCCTGAGGCCCCGTTCGTGCAAGGCCATACTCAGCAGCGACATGGTAATCCGCTCCCCGGTGGAAAGCAGCATGTCCACCTCCCTCTGGGGAGGGTTGTCCGTAACCTTTTTCATCAATTTAATCAGTTCGTCCGTGGTATCGCCCATGGCAGAGACCACCACTATCACATCATTGCCCTGCCTCTTGGTATCCACCACTCTCTTGGCTACCCGGCGTATACGTTCCGGCTTGGCCACCGAGCTGCCTCCAAATTTTTGTACAACCAGCATATTAGATTCCTTTCTTAATGAGTTTATAATTAAATTTATAATATAAATATTTATTTAATCTCCAGCGCCCTAGCGCCCACCGGCGACGGTTCGAGAACCATGGACCGGGCTTTGACACCATTCTGCCTGAAGGTGTCTTTCATTACCCTGGCGATTAATTCGTAATTATCATCCGTAAAGGCCACCAGCGAAGGGCCCGCGCCGCTCAGGGTGACCCCCCTGGCCCCGGCCAGCCTGGCCGCGGCAATTACTTTTTTCATTCCCGGGATTAGATTGGCCCGGTATGGCTGATGCAGTTTGTCATCCATGGATACTCCCAAAAGACTTATATCCCCCTGACCCAGGGCGGCTATCAGCAAAGCCAGCCTGGACAGGTTAAAAGCGGCATCATTGAAAGATACCTGCTGGGGCAAAGCTTCCCTTGATATTTTTGTGGAAAGAGAGAATTCCGGGACCGCCACCACTGCTTTCAGTCTCTTCGGAGGTTCTATTTTAATATGTTTTATTTCACCGTCCACAGGGGCCGCCACCACGATACCGCCAAAAAGCGCCGCGGCAACGTTGTCCGGATGCCCCTCCATGGCACAGGCCATGTTCAGTATCTCCCTTTGGCCGAGATGCCCGCCGGAAATTATATTGGCGGCGATAATCCCGCCCACAATTGCTGAGGTGCTGCTCCCCAGTCCCCGGGAAACAGGTATGTTGTTGTTAAGTTTTAACCGCAACCCCCCGTGATTAAAGCCTACCTGGTTGAATACCCTGATGGCAGCCTGGTAAACAACGTTGTTCTCGTCCCGGGGAATATCCGGGGCACCCTCGCCGTTAATGTCAATGTACAGGCCCGAGCCGGTCGTGCTGATTTCTACGCTGTTATAAAGCTGCAGGGCCATACCCAGGCAGTCAAACCCCGGACCCATATTGGCGGTTGAGGCAGGAACCTGAACACGGACCACGGACATTTGCTTATTGCTCCCCTTCTACCCTGATAATATTACAGATCATTCCCACCGATGATAATTGTTCAACCATTTTAACCGCATTTTGCAGGTTTTCTTCCAGTACCCTGTGGGTTACCAGCACTATTTCCGCCATATTGCCCTCGGTATGCTTTTGCAGCACCGAGGCAAGACTCACTTCCTTGTCGCCGAAGGCATAGGCTATGGACGCAAGAACACCGGGCCTGTCCTGAACCATCACCCGGACATAATATTTGCTTTCTATCCTGCCCATTGGTTTTACAGGCTTGTGGTCGAAACAGGTGCAGTTAATCCCGGGTGTGCGGCGCAGTTTGTCCCTGGCGGCATCCATTATATCCGCGGCCACCGCGCTCCCGGTAGGCATTTCTCCCGCTCCCCGCCCGTAAAACATGGTGTCGCCCACGGCATCGCCGCGGACAAAAATGGCGTTAAAAACATCGTTTACCGATGCCAGGGGATGATAATGGGGTATGAAACAAGGGTGAACACGGGCTTCAATTCCTTCCGGGGTATCCTTTGCAATACCAAGAAGTTTGACCGTATAATTCAATTCCTTTGCGTAATCTATATCCTTCGCTGTTAACCGGGTAATCCCTTCAACATGTACGTCATGCAGGGTCACCCTGGTATTGAAAGCGATTGAAGCAAGTATCGCCAGTTTTCTGGCGGCATCGAACCCCTCCACATCGGATGCCGGATCGGCTTCCGCGTATCCTTTGTCCTGAGCTTCTTTTAAAACTTCACCGTAATCCGACCCTTCCCGAGCCATCTTTGTAAGCATGTAATTGGTTGTTCCGTTTATAATTCCCATCACTTCGGTTATTTTATTGGCCGAAAGGCAGTTTTTCAGCGGCCTTATGATGGGAATGCCGCCGCCGACGCTGCCCTCAAAAAACAAATCCGAAGAACCCGCTTCCGCGGCGGCAAAAAGCTCCCTGCCATACTCGGCAATCATGTCCTTGTTTGCGGTTACCACGCTTTTTCCGCTTTCCAACGCTTTAAGCGAGTATTCCAGGGAGGGATGTATACCCCCCAGAACCTCCACAACTATATCAATGGAAGGGTCATCCAGTATATCCGCCGGATCAGTGGTTAGTACAGCAGGATCAATTTCCAGACCCCGGTCTTTACCCGTGTCCCGAACCAGAATTCTGGCTATTTCCAGCGTTGCGCCCACTTTTCTGGTTATTGCCCCGGCATTATTCTGCAATATTTTATACGCGCCCCTGCCTACGGTTCCAAGACCCAGCATGCCTATTTTAATTGTATCCAAAAAAAACATCTCCTTCGCGCTTTCTAAAAAGAGATAGTCCAGATATAACTTATTCTCTTTTAATTTCTGTAAACCCTGCTTTGCTGAGAATTTCTTTAAAATTAAGATTTCATGGATAATATCATTATATTTACCACCGGACAATTGGTCAAAG
>CBEULQ010000529.1:0-2838 GCA_965543975.1 uncultured Desulfocucumis sp.
GTTTTAACCCTGGCTTTTTTTCAGTAATTTTTTCTTTTACAATAAGCGCTATTTCATCCTCGCATATATAGTTTAACTTCCTTCTCCCACGCCATTACTCTGAAAGTGATAATGCAATGTTAAAAATAATTTTTTTTCGGCCCTTCTTTCTTGATTAATTATTAGTTATCGTAACTATATAATCATATTAATTGCAAATCACTCCTGTTGTGGATTGGTAGCGCTATTATATATGAATCATTATTCATCTCCGATTTTTTATCACTTATCTATCTCCAAAACTGTATTCGGTTCCCACCGAGTAATGAATAAAGGCTCCCGGCAATTTATCCGATATTGCCTTTAAGGCCTGGAATCCTGTACAGTGCATGGGAACAATCATTTCCGGGTTAAACTGCACCAAACCCTCCACAGTGGCATCGATTTTTTCCGCCGGCGCACCGGACAGGTGGAAACCGCCCAGTATCGCCCGGACCCTGTCCTCACCGGTAATTTCTTTGGCCCGGAGCACAGTGTTAATTATGCCTGCGTGGGCACAGGCGGAAAGCACCACCAAACCCCCGCCGGTCAATTTGAAGGCAAGGCTTATTTCACCCGGAAACGTATCCTGCTTAAGGCTTTCCCCGGACTCCACCATTAATACAGGTACGCCCTGCTCAAAGGAAGTTACTCTAGGCACAGGGCCGATGGCCGTAACACCCGGGAGTATTTCCACGGGACTATCCACTGTTTTTATTTCCAGACCGAGGGATTCCACTTCTTCTTTGCCCAGCCTGCCCAGATCCACCTTCATCCCGGGGAGAGCAATATATCTGTGTAAAAAAGCGTCCTGGCCCGTAAACAAGGACAATACACGTTTATCACCCGACAAAACCTGTCCGGCGATATTTATTAATCCTCCAAAGTGATCGAAATGCCCGTGGCTCAGCACCAAAGCATCAACACCGGTAATATCCAGCTCCATGGCCCGGATATTTTTTCCCACGCCCTCCCTGGATACGCCGAAGTCCATAATGAGGCTGTGTTTTACTCCCTCAACCACCACCTCGATATAACAGGAAAAGCCGTGCTCGGCCATTATATTCGGAGGCAGTTTTTGGTCCCCGCCGCCCCCCCTGATAAAGCCGTTCCTGGTTACGTTGTTGCCGGAGAGCAGCAACCCGTCATAATAGTTGTCCATCAGCACCACAATTCTCAGCTTTTCCACTGCCGCTGAACAGTAGCCACCCGTCATTCGCATCACCCCTCATGATTATTATTTTTAACCAGTCTTACAACTGAAAAATTTATTGTCCCTTCCGGCCCCTTACCATAATCTCAGGAGTTATGATATCAACTTCGGAGGAATGGTGGACGGGGCGTCCGGCCCTTGCAGGAATTCTTAAAACCTCCGGTTGTGCAACCACAGACGGGCCGTCACAGACCACAGGATCATCTAATTCCGGCGCTTCCCCCTCCTCCGGGGAAGATTCCCCGGCCAGTGGATGACGGGGCGCATGTACTATTGTTACGCTATTCAGTATCACCTCTTCCTCTGAGCGCAACTGTCCATTCACATAGGTTTTTTTACGAATTTCGACCCTGGGTATAACGGACGTAACTTCGGCGGGCACATCCGTGGTGCCGCGCCGGGTCATTTTCATTGATACACCCTCTATTTCAATTACCACCTCGTCGGATTGCACCTCTTTGTTTTTTGGACACCCCCGGTCAGGACGAACTTTATTTTGAGCAAAAAATGGCATCATGGTAAACACCCTTTTCCATTATATTACTTCCATATTACTTAAAGGGTGCATCAATTGGGGACATTATACGTTGGGTACCTTTACGCCTCGTCCCCAAATACCGGGGTGCTCAAATAACGCTCGCCGGTATCCACCAAAACGGTTACCACCGTCTTGCCGGGACCCAGCCGCCTCCCGGCCTGAACAGCAGCAAAGGCTGCCGCCCCGCTGGAAATACCCGCCAGTATCCCTTCCTCCCTGGCCAGCCGGCGGGTCATTTCGTATGCATTATCATCCGTTACCTGTATTGTTTCATCCACCAGGGAGAGGTCAAGATTCTCCGGTATAAATCCGTCACCAATACCCTGCAGCCCGTGTTTTCCAGGCTTACCACCGGAAATCACGGCGGAGTTGGCAGGTTCCACCGCATAAACCTTTATATCCGGGTATTTCCTTTTCAATACCCTGGCCACTCCGGTAAGAGTGCCACCGGTCCCAACACCAGCCACCAGCGCATGTACAGGTCCACCTGCCTGATCAAGTATCTCCAGGGCGGTAGTGCTTTCATGAAACCCGGGATTGGCCGGATTGGAAAACTGGTCCGGCATCCATGCGCCCGGTTGGGAAGCCACAATTTCCCTGGCCTTTTTCACCGCGCCTGCTACATCATCCCCGGCCGGGGTGACAACCACTTCTGCCCCATAAGCCCGGGCCAGTTGCCTCCTCTCCTTACTCATGTTTTCCGGCATTACCACAATCACCCGGTAACCCTTTACCGCCCCCACCATGGCCAGGGCAATACCCTGATTGCCGCTGGTGGGCTCAACAATTACGGACCCCTTTTTTATTCTTCCTTCCCTCTCCGCCTCCAGCAGCATACCGTAGGCCGCCCTTGCCTTGGCGCTGCCGCCGGGGTTAAACATCTCCATTTTGGCCAGTATTTCCGCCGGACAATCATCCTTCACCCTATTCAATTTCACCATGGGAGTACCACAAATTGTTTCCAATATATTAGACAATACCTTTGCCAAGTTTTCCCCTCCCCAGCCAAAACACTGTTTGGCATGTTAATTTTCGACGCCGCAATGCACTTTTCCTGGAATATTGTACC
>CBEULQ010000530.1:0-2834 GCA_965543975.1 uncultured Desulfocucumis sp.
GTACCCAGAAGTCTTGATTACCCTGACATATCTATTTATACGCTGCTGGAGCGGTCCGAGAGCAAATATCCGGGTAATATAGCCACAATATTTATGGGCGGCAAGTTGACCTACCGGCAGCTTAAAGAAAAGGTTGACCGCTTTGCAACTGCCCTGCACAATATGGGCATTAAAAAGGGAGACCGGGTGGTGATTATGCTGCCTAACTGCCCGCAAATGGTAATAAGCTATTACGCGGTTTTAAGGTTGGGCGCAGTGGCGGTTATGACCAACCCTTTGTACATGGAAAGGGAACTTTCCCACCAGTTGAGGGATGCGGCTTGCGAAACCATAATATTTCTTGATCTGGTTTATCCAAAAATAAAGAATGTTAAGGACGACACACCGCTTAAAAATTTCATTGTTACCGGCATTAAAGATTTTTTGCCCTTTCCGCTTAACTTGTTATATCCATTTAAAGCTAAAAAGGAAGGGCAGTGGGTAGATATACCCGCCGACCAGGGAATCATCAGTTTTAAATACCTGCTGGACAAATATCCCCCCAATCTTCCGGCTGTTAACATCAATCCAAACGAGGACCTGGCTCTGCTGCAGTATACAGGTGGTACAACCGGTTTATCCAAAGGGGCGATGCTTACCCACAAAAACCTGGTGGCCAATGTAATGCAGGTAAGTGCATGGTGGCCGGAAATCCGCGAGGGCAGGGAGGTTTTGCTGGCGGCGCTTCCATTTTTCCATGTGTACGGCATGACCGTGGCAATGAATTTTTGCATATACAACGCAGCTGCCATGGTTCTGGTTCCCCGTTTCGAGATTAACAACGTGCTGAAGTTAATCCAAAAGTACAGGGCGACGCTGTTCCCGGGGGCTCCTACCATGTACGTGGCGGTAAACTCGCATCCGGAAATTAAAAAATATGATCTGTCTTCCATCAGGCTTTGCCTGAGCGGTGCGGCTCCCCTGCCCGTGGAGGTCAGGGACAAATTCGAGGAGATAACCGGAGGCAGGCTGCTGGAGGGTTACGGCCTTACCGAGTCCTCACCCGTTACCCACAGCAACCCCATAAATGACCAGCGCTATGTTGGTTCCATAGGCTTCCCATTGCCCGACACACAATGCAAGCTGGTGGACATTGAGACCGGAGAGAGCGAGGTCGGCCCCGGCGAGCCGGGCGAGCTGTGTATTTACGGTCCCCAGGTTATGAAGGGTTACTGGAATATGCCCGAGGAAACGGCCGGATGCCTGCGGGATGGCTGGCTCCACACCGGGGATATTGCCCAGGTTGACGAAAAGGGCCTATACTACATAGTTGACCGCAAAAAGGATTTAGTTATAGCCGGCGGCTACAATATATATCCCCGGGAAGTGGAAGAAGTTCTTTACGAACATCCCAAGGTTAAAGAAGCTGTGGTGGCCGGGGTTCCGGACAAATACAGGGGAGAGACCCTGAAGGCTTATATCATATTAAAAGACAATGAGACGGCCAGCGATGAGGAGATAATAAAATTCTGCCAGGATAGGCTTGCCAAATACAAAGTCCCTAAAAAGGTTGAATTCCGGCAAGAGCTTCCCAAAACCATGGTGGGGAAAATACTGCGCAGGGTTCTAGTGGAAGAAGAAAAGAAAAAAGCCACGTCCGAATAGCAGAGCACTAAAAACTACCCTTGATGGAGGCCGTTCAAAAACGAGTATAGCGCGAAGCCGGTTCTGCCGGCACCGCAGGCGTACTCGAAGTACGTTGAGGATGACGGCAGGTTCGGCGACAAAGCTAAACGAAGTTTTTCAGCGGCCTCCCGAATAGGCGTGGCTTTTCCTTTGGCAAACCAATTTAAATTCCTCCCGTTACCCTGATTACTTCCCCTGTGATGTAATCCGCCAGGGGAGAGGCCACCATCAGCAGGCTGGCTGCGGCTTCATCCGGAGTGGCAGGCCTGCCCAGGGGGCACAGCAGGGTAAACATTTGTCTTATTTTTTCGGGGACGCCTATTGCCACATCGCTGCCGTCCCTGTTGATCAATTCGCCCTTCTCCTTGGCCTGGGTCAGCCTGGTTTCGATGAATCCGAAAGCAACGCAATTTACCAGTATGTTAAACGGGCCCCACTCCTTGGCCAGGGTTTTGGTCAGCCCTACCACCGCTGCTTTGGCGCTGGAATAGTTGGCCTGTCCGAAGTTGCCGTCCAGACCGGCCACTGAGGATATGTTAATTATTTTTCTTGCCTTGGTCCGCCCCGTTTCCTGTTTTTCCCTGGCAGCCACATCGCGCATGTATGGTGCTACGGCGCGGATTATTTTAAAGGGCGCGCTGATATGTATGTCCAGCATGGCCTGCCACTGCCTGTCGGTCATCTTATGAACGGTTCCGTCCCAGGTGTAGCCTGCGTTATTAACCAAAATATCCACGCCGGGCCCGAAAGCCTCGACAGTTTCTTTTACAAGCCTTTCCGCATAACCTTCGGCGGTGACGTCACCCACCACGGCAATGGCCTCGCCTCCCAACGCCTTAATTTCGGCCACTGTTTCCATGGCGGGGGTTTCGTCTATGTCGGTGATGGTAAGTTTGGCTCCTTCCCGGGCGAAAAGAAGAGCTGCAGCCTTGCCGATGCCCCTCCCGGAGCCCGTGATAATGCAGACTTTATCCTTTAGCATTTTTTCCATTAAAAAATTCCTCCTTATAAACTGGTCTCGAAAGAGTCTTCCACTTTAATCTGGCAGGAAGGGTTGGCACGTCTTGTTGCTATTGAATATTGTATATTAAGGCATAGCACCGGCTCAATGAAACCAGTGCTGTGCACAATGTTGTTACTGCGACATGTCATTTGTATTTCGTTTATTA
>CBEULQ010000531.1:0-2828 GCA_965543975.1 uncultured Desulfocucumis sp.
ATTAACCATCAGCTTAAGATGAAAAATGTAGCGACTCCTCCAAGAAAGACATACTTCCTTGGGTTATTTTTTGGTCTCATGGTAGGACTTAATCTGGGATTGCAATGGAGTCTTCTGGGAAATCCTATCTTCGGAGCTTTATCGGGTGGTCTAGTAGGTGCTACCTTGGGGCATATCATAGAAAATATAATTTCACATCCTTAATAGCAGACAAGCCAAGGGGACAGGGACTTGTCTGTTAAGCTTTTTGGTAGTGTCAATAATTATGTGCTTTTACCCTGATTCCCATCTGATTACCGCAGGCTGGATTAAACTTTATCCAGGAAAAATTACTATCATTGCTGTAGGCGCTGTGTTCCCCGTTACCGATGTCCACCACCACAAACCAGTTGCAACGGCCAAACCTCGGCTCCACCATTGAGTCAAGAGTCTGTCCCCGGGAACTTATTGCCACTTTCATGGTTTCACTCCCCCTATGAAATGATCTAATGAACATATTTTCATAATTATTATATTTTTATTATGGACATATGTCAATTTAATGATTCCATAAAAAAGTTTTCTGGGAAGAATTCAGAAAAGATCAACCATGTTACTGTTGATCTTAATTTTCAATAAAAAAAGCAGGAGCGATATTTCCACTCCTGCCTCTTTTTCTATCATTACTATATCTTTTTAAGTTATTATTTCTCTGCTTCCTGGGCGGCTTTGGCCTTTTTGATGACGTCCTCCGCCAGCCTGCCCGGAACCTCTTCGTAACCGCTGAATTCCATTCTGAAATAGCCCCTGCCCTGGGTCATGGATTTCAGGTCGATGGAATAGCGGTACATTTCGGACAGAGGTACCGTAGCCTTTACCTTGGTGGTTTTACCGGAGGGCTCCATGCCCAGCACCCGGCCGCGTTTGGTATTGAAATCGCTTATAATATCACCCATAAAGTTTTCCGGAACCACAACCTCAACTTCCATGATGGGCTCCAGCAATACCGGCTTGGCCTGCTGTACACCTTTCTTGAAGGCAAGACCCGCCGCGATTTTGAAAGCCATTTCAGATGAGTCCACCGGGTGATAGGATCCATCGTAAAGAACAGCCTTAATCCCTGAAACAGGATATCCTGCCAGCACGCCTTCCACCAATGCCTCACGCAGGCCCTTTTCAACAGCCGGGAAGTAGTTCCTTGGAACAGAACCGCCGAACACTTCTTCGCTAAATTCAAAGTCACCATTCGGCAGCGGCTCAAAGCGAATCCATACGTGACCGTATTGCCCGTGTCCACCGGTTTGTTTCTTATGCTTGCCTTCCACCTGTACGGTTGACCTGATGGTTTCCCTGTAGGGAACCTTGGGGGTGTCAACCGTCACGTCAACGCCATACCTGCGTTTCATGCGGTCGATGATAATATCAAGGTGTGTTTCACCCATACCGGTAAGAATAGTTTCCTTTGTCTCAACACTCTTTTTAACCCTGACCGCCGGATCTTCTTCCAGTGTTTTGCTGATTGCGGTACCGAGCTTATCCTCGTCGCCTTTACTTTTAGGGAAAATAGCAACCGAGAATGTGGGTTCCGGGAACTGGATGCCCTCCAGCACTACCTTGTTGTCCTTGTCGCAAAGAGTATCGGCGGTGCCGGTATCCTGCAGTTTTACCAGCACACCGATGTCTCCGGCGGGCACTTCGGGAGTCGGGGCGGTAGTTTTGCCCCGGACATAAAGTGCCTGACCTATTTTCTCCATTTTGTCCTTGGTGGGGTTCAACACGGAGGTGTCACCCTTAAGCGACCCGGTGTATACCCGGATAAAATTCATTTTGCCCACATAAGGGTCGGCCAGTGTCTTCCATACTAGGCCGCAGAAAGGTTTCCCTTCCTCGACGTCCGGAGCCGGGAAATATTTAACCAGAAAATCCATCAATGTGGAAACGGCCATGTTTTTGGTGGCGGAACCGCACAAAACCGGGAACACCTTGGCCTGCTTAACACCTTTTACCAGACCGGTGGTGATTTCTTCCGGCGTAAGCTCTTCGCCTTCCAGGTATTTCATCATCAAATCGTCGTCGGCCTCAACGGCCGCCTCAATAAGCTTATCCCTTTGCTCGCTGATGGCGTCCTCCATGTCGGCGGGCACTGGTATTTCCGTAGCTTTCCCGTCCTTGAAGCTGTATGCCTTATTTTCCAGCAGGTCCACTATACCGGAAAAGTCCAGGGCCTGACCAATGGGCAGTTGTACCGGGGCTATGCCGTTTCCGAAGCTTTCCTTCAATTCGTCAAGGACCTTATAGAAGTTAGCGTTTTCCCGGTCCATTTTGTTGATATAAATAAGCCGCGGCAGAGTATCTTCAGTGGTAAAATCCCAGATAACATCGGTCTGCACCTCTACGCCGTCAACGGCGGAAACCACAAATAAAGCGCCGTCTACCACCCTCAGGGTGCCCTTGACTTCACCGATAAAGTCGGAATAACCTGGTGTATCAATAACATTCAGCTTGCAGTTTTTCCATTCACAGGGAACCAGCGTAGCGTGAATGGTTACCTGACGGTTGATTTCCTCCGGATGGTAATCGGCAGTGGTGGTACCGTCCTCTACCCTACCCAGCCTGTTAATGGAGCCGGTATTAAAGAGCATGGCCTCAGTAAGTGAAGTTTTACCCGCTCCACCGTGAGCCACTACTCCTATATTACGGATTTGAGAACTTGGATAATTCTTCAAAATTGTTGCCTCCTTTTTGTAAATAATGGTACCCCTGGTACTGATTTTCTATACTCAAAAGCGGCCGGACATAAAAAAAACTCCTTGTGAGGACCGCTCCAGCGACACTTTAACATTTTGATA
>CBEULQ010000532.1:0-2817 GCA_965543975.1 uncultured Desulfocucumis sp.
AGATTATTGCTATTTATTAAAGAAATTATTAAACTGCTGCCTTAAATCCCTTTTAAGTATTTTCCCACTGGGTGTTTTAGGCAGTTCATCCAGGAAAACCACACCTTTGGGAACCTTGAAATTAGCCAGGTTCTCCTTGCACAGGCTGATTATCTCCTCTTCCTTAATTATTTCTCCTTTTTTAGGAACCACAATGGCGGTCACGCCTTCCACCCATTTATCGTGGGGCAGTCCCACCACTGCCACTTCCGATACACGTTTGTCCTTATAAATTACTTCTTCAACCTCCCGGCTGGCCACGTTCTCACCGCCGGTTTTCACCATGTCCTTCTTCCGGTCCGCCACGGTGATATAGTTATCCTCATCGTAAATGCCTATATCGCCGCTGTGGAACCAGCCGTGGGCCAGGGTGGCCTCGGTTTTTTCGGGCTCTTTAAAGTACATCAGCAGGGCATGGGGTCCGCGGCCGCAGATCTCTCCCGGCAATCCCGGTTCTGTAACCGGGTTATGTCCGTCATCTTCCAGGCGGCTTTCCATGTTCAGGCCGCCCCGCCCCGCCGAACCGGGTTTGTTTAACTGGTCCTCGGGTCTCAGCATGGTATGATAAGGACTCAGTTCGGTCTGTCCGTAATAGTTGTAGAAATTTTGGCAGTTGGGAAAACGGCTTTGCAGTTCCTTCAACACCTCCACGGGCATGATGGATGCGCCGTAATATCCCTTTGAAACCGAACTTAAATCAAAATCGTCCAGCCTTGGGTGGCGAAGCAATCCTATCCAGACGGTGGGTGGCGCGAAAAGCATGGAAACCTTGTATTGCTCCACCGTCTTCATGATCAGTACCGGGTCCGCCTGGAAAAGAAGAACATTGGTGGATCCCGCCATCAGACAGGGAGTTAAAAACACATCCCTCTGGGCGCAGTGGAAGATGGGCAGAGCATTGATATTTACATCTTCCGGGGTGTATTGGCCGTCTATGATACAAGAGGTGTATTCCGCCAGCAGGGACTGGTTGGTCAGTATAACTCCTTTGGGAAGGGTTTCTGTGCCGCTGGTGTAAGTCATCTGCACCGGGTCTTCGATATGCAGTTCCACATCCGGCTCGGTGGCAGGATGCTTTTTATACCAGCTGTCGAAATCCATAAAACTGCCCGGCGGTTTTTCACCTTTGCCCTGGTTGGACCAGATCAGTGTTTTTACCGTGGGCATTTCGTCAAGTACGTCTTTGACAAGATCATAAAGGGCGTCCTCTACGATGAAAACCTTGCTTTCGGAGTGATTGATACAGAAACTGATGTCTTTGCCTCTTAACAGGTAGTTGACCGCCAGGTGAATCCCGCCCGCCTTGGCCGTTCCCAGCCAGCTGATTACGTGGTGAATGGTATTGTGGGCGAGAATGGCGACACGGTCGTATTTCTGTATGCCCAGGTCCAGCAGCGCGTTGGCGAAACGGTTGCATTCCTCCTCCAACTGGCTGTAGGTCAGTGTTGTGTCATTAAAAATCAGAGCCGGTTTGTCGGGATAGCGGTAGGCGCTGCGCCGGACAATATCGGCGATCACCCAGCGGTTTGCTTTGTTGTAGCGGCTGCGGAGAAACTTTACATTTTCCTCGTTGATAAAGCTGTACCTTTTCTTATCATCTTCGGATAGAGGGGGATTGTTGTACATTACATAACCTCCTCAAAATCAATCTCACTAAGCCACTGTTACATTCTTTACCTGTCCAGCAGACACTTTGCTATAACAACCCGCTGGATTTGGTTTGTGCCCTCGTAGATCTGGGTTATTTTGGCGTCCCGCATCATTCGTTCCATGGGATATTCCTTCATGTAACCGTAACCCCCGAGTATCTGCAATGCGTCGGTGGTGACCTGCATTGCCGTGTCGGAGGCGAATAATTTGGACATGGAAGAAAAGATGCTTATTTCATTCATGGAGGTATTGTTTTCAGCTGCGTTTTCGATCAGGTGGGCCGCCTTGTAAATAAGCTGGCGGGCGGCTTCTACCTTTGTAACCATATCCGCCATCATGAACTGCAGACCTTGGAAGGTAGCTATGGGCTTGCCGAACTGCACCCGTTCCTTGGAGTACTTGACCGCGTAATCCAGCGCCCCCTGGGCTATGCCCAGTGCCTGTGCCCCCACCACCGGGCGGGTCCGGTCCAGGGTCATCATGGCGTACTTGAAACCGTCGCCCTCTTTACCCAGCAAGTTTTCGGCGGGAATCGGGCAGTTTTCAAAGCTCAACTCACAGGTCTGGGAGCCCCGGATACCCATTTTCTTTTCTTTTTTTCCCACGGTGAAGCCGGGGGTGTCTTTTTCCATGATAAACGCGCTGATCCCTTTCAGCCCTTTGGATGGATCAGTTTTGGCAAAAACAGTGTATACGTCCGCCAGGCCGCCATTGGTTATGAAGCATTTGCTGCCGTTTAGAATATATTTATCTCCGTCCCTTATGGCGGTGCTCTTCATGCCGCCGGCGTCGGACCCCGCATCGGGCTCGGTCAGTGCAAAGGCGATAATATGCTCGCCGCTTGCCACCCTGGGCAAATACTTTTTCTTTTGCTCCTCACTGGCGGCAACCAGTACGGGCATCAGGCCCAGTTCCTGGGCGGCTATGATAAGTGCCGCCGAGCCGGAGGCCCTGGCTATTTCCTCCACTGCCAGGCATACCGAGGGAAGGCCGAATCCCGTGCCGCCGTATTCTTCCGGCACCCCCAGACCCAATAGCTCCTGCTGGGAGAATAATTCTTTCAAATCCCAGGGATCTTCGTCTTATTCATCAATTTCCGCAGCCCTGGGGGCCACCTATTCCTCAGCC
>CBEULQ010000533.1:0-2815 GCA_965543975.1 uncultured Desulfocucumis sp.
GTGGACCAATGACGGAATTCCATCCAGAGCTACGCTGGAGAAACTAGGTTTGGATTATGTGGCAAAAGAATTCATCAAGAGAGGAATCTTGACCGGCAACGAGGATAATTGCTACACGGAGACCCCGTGTTACTCAGATGTAAATAAAAAGGAAAATATGCAATTTTCATCGCTACGCAAGTCTTCGCAATTTACTTTAACTGAATACTTGGAAAAGAATAAATAAGGGCAATGGTCAAGGAGGCGAAAGCCGCCATGGGTGAACTGGTAAAGAAGATAGTTAGAACAATAAAAGTTAACCTTGACAACTGCAATGGTTGCCGCGCTTGTGAGATAGCCTGCGCAGCATTTCACGCCAAACCGAAGTATAGCAACTTTAATCCAAACCGGGCCCGGATCCGGATGGTTATTAATGAGCGGAATGATGAGTGGGTTGCAATTCGCGCTACTGATTATACTAAAGCCGAATGTGACGGTAGACGTGTTTATACGATTAACGGAAAGGAATACAGCGAGTGCAGCTTTTGCGGGACGATCTGCCCGACCAGGGATTTATTTAAAGAACCCGATTCCGGTCTCCCTCTTAAATGCGATATGTGTGAAGACGAAAAAGAGCCCTTGTGTGTTCAAATATGCAGCCGTGACGCCCTGACTTACGAAGAAAAGGAAGTTGAAGCTGAAGAACAGGTGAAGCCGGCCGAGATAGAAATAGGATTGAAATCGTTGGTAGACAAATATGGATTGCAGAAGCTGGCGAATACCTTTGCCCGAATGTTGCAGAAGGGCTAGATACTTTCAGAGGAGGGAGTTAATTACTCTCTCCTTAGCTATTTTTGAAAATAAAACTCTCCAAGGGCATGAATTTTTAAGCAAAAAAAAGCCTCTTGGCCTCATATCACAATTTAAGCCAAAAGGCTCAACTATTTTATAAATCATTCGAATTTGGTTTTTAAGTATTGCCAATCCGAATCCACAGCCCTTTGTATTTCGTCAATTTGTTCCTGGTTAAGGTGTTTGTACCGTTTTTGACCTTTTAGATAAGCCTCCACGGGAACGCCCTCGGGGCCATAGTTAAGAGTATATTTTCTGCCACCCTCTACTTCATATAAGGGGAATAACCCTGTTTTGACCGCTAAACGGGATATTTTAGCCCCTTCGTGGTCGGCAACACCCCATCCGTCAAGGCAGGGGATTAGTACTACGATAAAACGCATACCCTTTAATTCTTTAGCCTTCTTTACCTTCCGAGCCAAATCATCCAGGTAGCCTGTGGTGGCCGTAGCCAGATAGGGTATGCGGTGAGCCGCCATAATTTCGGCTGCATTTTTTTTAGCTGTGGGCTTACCGGCGGGGGTGGAAGTGGTATATGCGAGGTAGGGGGTTGAAGAACTCTTCTGGGCGCCGGTATTCATGTAACCTTCATTGTCCAGGCAGATGTATATAATATCCTCGTTGCGTTCCGCTGCGGAGGAAAGGGCCTGAAAGCCGATATCGTAGGTCCCCCCGTCACCGGCGATGGCAACTACATTTATATGATCTTTTCCCTGTTGTTTTAATGCTCTCTTAATGCCCGCTGCCGAAGCGGCACTGGCCTCTAAAGTGGTCTGGTACACAGGTATCCGCATTGAACTCAAGGGCTGGGGGCCGGAAATAATGGCAATGCATGAGGGAGGAACCACAGCAATAGTATTTTTTCCCAGTGTATTAACTATATAGCGGACGGCCAGGGCCGCGTTGCAACCGGGGCAGGCATGGTGGCCGGAACAAAATATTTTTTCTTCGGTAATTTCATAAGCCACTTCAATCACCCCTTCCAAACCGAAAGAATTGAAGGCTCATCCCTTAAGGCATCCTGAGCCAGATTTAATATTTTGGCGGGAGAGACGTTGGTTCCGCCGACACCGGACAGATAGCCATGGATAGCTGGTCCCGGGTCAAGTCCATAAAGGGCGGCCTTTAGCTCCTGATACAGAAAACCCCCGGTGCCCGGCGCAAAGTTGCGGTCCAAGACCATTACTCTGGGGACCCCTGCCAGGGCCTGACGCACCATGTTGACCGGGAAAGGCCGGAAAAGTTTTATCTTCAACAGACCAACCGGTATTCCCTCAGCCCGTAATTGGTCCACTGCGTCCCTGGCTGTGCCGGCCATGCTGCCCATAGTGGCAATTAATAATTCCGCGCCATCACAACGGTATTTTTCAATCAACCCGTACCCCCGTCCGGTAAGTTTTTGCCAGAGCATATCCGCTTCCCCGGCCAGTTCCACTGCCTTATCCATAGATTTGCCCAGGGTTTGCCGGTGACGGTAAAACATGTCCTGGTTCACCACATTACCCCAGGATTCTCCAATCTCCGGGTCCAAACGGTGGGGCGGGTTAAAGGGCGGCAGGTATTCATCGGCAATCTCCTGGTCGGGCACTTCAACGGCTTCCACGGCATGTGAAACATAGAAAGCTTCATGGATTACCATGGCCGGTAATAACACCTTTTCAGCGACCCAATAAGCCTGTAATATAGTATCCAGTGATTCCTGGCCATTTTCGCAATAGTATTGAATCCAGCCGGTGTCTCTTTGGGCCAAACTGTCTGTTTGGTCCGGCCAGAAACCCCAGGGAGAACCAATGGTTCTGTTGACGTTGGCCATGACGATGGGTGCCTGTGCCCCGGAAGCATAATGAAGCATTTCGTGCATCAACATCAATCCCTGGGAAGCGGTAGCGGTGAAAACTCTGACACCCGTCAAGGAAGCCGTAATACAGGCAGCCATCGCGGAATGTTCGGATTCCATGGTCATAATATCAGTATTCATAACACC
>CBEULQ010000534.1:0-2813 GCA_965543975.1 uncultured Desulfocucumis sp.
CCCTCCAGTTCTTCGGCGCTGTACACCACCCCCGTGGGATTGTTGGGGGAATTGATGATTATGGCCTTTGTCCGGGGGGTTATGGCGTGGGCCAGTGCCTCCAGGTCGGGCCTGAATTCCGGCGTGGTGGAAACCTCAACTGTTTTTCCGCCGTGGTTGTCCACGTAAAATTTATATTCCACGAAATATGGCTTTAATACAATAACCTCGTCTTCCGGGTCAAGAAGGGTCTTCAGCACCACGTTAATTGCCCCGCCGGCGCCGGTGGTCATTACCACAAGTTCGGGCCCAAAGGGAAGACCGGTTTCTTCCTTTAATATTTCCGCCACCGCCGACCTGGTTTCCAGGTAGCCGGCGTTGCTCATGTAGCGGTGCATGCCCGGGATGGGGTTAAAGGCCAGTTTTTTCAGTTCCTCCCTGAATTTCTCCGGCGGTTCCACGTTTGGATTGCCTATGGTAAAATCGAACACGTTGTCGGCTCCGTATATGGCTCTCAGCTTTTCACCCTCCTCGAACATTTTCCGTATAAAGGAGGCTCCGGCAAGAAATTTTTCAACCTTTTTACTTATGGCCATACTATCATCTCCTTGCGTCTTTTCCTGGTAATATCCTTGTATTGCAATTCTATGCAACAGCTAAAAAACCTTTTATCTTCCGGCTCTATTTGCATATGGAATAATGATGGTAGTTGGAGAAGAATGTTGTGGTAAAATAGTTTTATTGAAAACCGGGTGACAGCAAGCCTGTTGATCCCGGATCTTTGGGGACGGGGCCTTACAGGCTGTTAGCGAGATAATAAAAGCGAAGCAAGGTGGCTGCTATGGAAATAAATAAATACAATACACTGGCTGTTCTGTTCGACCTGGACGGAACCCTTTCCGACTCACTGCCTTTTATAAGGCGTAATTATTTGGAAGTATTTAATGAAATGAACATTCCTTGGGGTAATGACGACGTAATGCGCTGGATCGGCAGGCCTTTAAAGGATATCGCCAGTCACTTCGCCGGTGAAAAGGAGCAGGAGTTTATTAACCTCTACCAGCACTATTTTCACCGGGACCACGACCTCTATACCCGGCTTTTCCCCGGCACCCTGGAAATGTTGGAGGAGATTAAATCACTCCGGCTGAAAACGGGGTTGGTGACGTCAAAGGGAAGACCCGGCACCATGAGAACTGTTGAACTTACAGGCCTTGACCGTTATCTGGACGTAATTATAACCGTGCATGATGTGGAGAAGCACAAACCTTTACCGGACCCGGTTATTAAGGCTGTTGATATGCTGGAAGTTCCTCCGGAGCAGTCACTATTTGTGGGTGACAGCCATTACGACATGGAAGCCGGGCGCAGCGCCGGCACGGGTATCATAGGAGTATCCTGGGGCATGGCCCCGGTGGAGGAACTCTTGAAATACCGGCCCATGGGTATTCTGGAAAATTGGAATCAGCTCAAAATGTATCTTTAAGAATAAATTGTATTTTTTTATCTGCCGTTGAATACAGCGGCCTTTTTTTGGGGGGATGGCAATCAGGAATATATTTATTTGCCAAATTTCCAATAATATATATATTTACATCCAATATATTATCCGGGGGAAAAATGAGCAAAAGGCTCTTAATCTTTACGGCAGTTATAATTATGGCGGCTGTGTGGTGGTGTTGCCTGTCCGGAGGCTTTCCCGCCCGGGAGTCCGTGCCCTTAAACCGGACAACTGTTCCGAATAATAATATTGATAATAAAAATCTGTATATTATTTTTTTAAATGGGCTGGGATGCCGCTGCGACGGTACCCTCTATGAGAATATGGGTTTTGAAGACATCAGAAAGCAACTGGTGAATTCCGGCTATTCATATTACGATGACAGGTTTTTAATGTACAGCTATACCGGCGGGAGAATGGAGCGGGGGCAGTGGCATCCCAATAAATATACAAAGAAAGATACCGGGCAGCCCATAGCGTTAAGCGTATTGAACCTCGAAAATATGATGGAAGAGTTTTCATCGGCACATCCTTACGCAAAATTTGTTTTGATCGGTCATAGTCTGGGGGGCAGGGTTGCCCTTGATTATGCCGCCGCTGCCGATGCCTCCCAAAGGGAAATGATAAAGGGTGTTATAACCCTAAATTCTCCCCTGCTGGGCGCTGCCGGCAGGATTCCGGGATTGGTGCTGCGCCTTCCGGACAGTTGGGGCAGCGCCTTCGCCGGTGTTGCCGTCAAGCAGCTTGTCTGGGAGTTTGATATAGCAACCGAGTTGCGTTTCCTGCGACGGGCACAAATTGAGGAATTGCTGGACAGCGGCGTTCGGGTGGCAACCTTTTCCACACGGCAGGACTTTCTGGTTCCTTTTAATGCAGGCTGTCTCCTGGATGAAAAGGGAGAACCGGTTACGGATGGCTTTGTGGTTGATGTTAACAGGTTTTCAGTAAAGGATATTTCCGGTCATTTGCAGATATTAAAAAAAGAGGAAATTGTTAATTATATCAATACTCTTTGCGTGGGAAATTAATTGTTCAAACCTCCTCCAGCCTGACCGCAATCCTCTTGTCTTCTCCGCAGTTGGGGCAGACAAAAAGGTGCAGGCAGCAGGAAGCCTCAAAGGACATGCTAAAGTATGGGCTGTAGGGCCCCAGATAGTCCGTCACCAGCCCTGCGTCCTTCATCTCTGCCCCGCACCTGCATAAAGGTCCCTCTTCCATAAGCCCGCTGCATACCGGGCACATGGTGCTCATCGACAAACCTCCCGGTTAAATACTCTCATTATCTCGCTAACAGCCTGTAAGACCCCGTCCTCGAAGGTCGGGGATAAACAGG
>CBEULQ010000535.1:0-2810 GCA_965543975.1 uncultured Desulfocucumis sp.
TACATTACTAAATTAAGAGTAGATAAAGCAGTTGAGTTACTTGAGCAAGCAGATATAAATATCATAGAAATTGCCTATATGTCAGGGTTTAAAAGTCTATCTAATTTCTACAAATGCTTTAAGGAAAAGACTGGACATGCACCAAATGAACACAGAAAAAAGCAGAGGTGATTTGTGGTGCATATTTATTTTTATGAGTCTGACATTGGCAAAATTGGTATAGCCGAAAATGATGGAAAAATCACCAACCTGTATTTCTTAAACGACCAATTGCCTCAGGAATTACAAATATGTGAAACACCTATACTGAAAGAAGCAGCACAGCAGCTTAAACGCTATCTTACAGGTGAACTAACAGAGTTTTTTCTGCCCCTTGCACCTGCTGGCACAAATTTTATGAAACAGGCCTGGGCAAGTCTTAGTAAAATACCCTATGGCAAAACAGCATCCTATAAAGAGATAGCAGTAAAAATAGGTGCACCTAACGCTACGAGGGCTATAGGGCTTGCCAACAACCGTAACCCGATTCCAATATTTATTCCATGCCACCGTGTTATTGGTGCTGACGGCTCACTTACAGGCTACCGGGGAGGGCTTGAATTGAAGAAGAGATTGCTTCATATGGAGAAAAATAAAAAGCATGCAGATTTTTGATTATGGGCAAAAGCAAACTCATATGTCCAATTGACATAAATAAGGATATATGATAATTATGGTTATAGCTAAATAAATCATCCAGGTGCCCTTAATAGGGAGAATAGGGAAGACCGGACGAAAGGGATACTTTCGGAATCGGCGCGGTCCCGCCACTGTAGTCGGCAAGCTGTCAGCAACCACTGGGTTAGATCTGGGAAGGTTCTGACAACAGCAATGACCCGAGAGCCAGGAGACCTGCCAGGATGAGTATTTCACGCTGATTATGAGCGTTTAAGTGAGATGATGGAAAAGTCTCCAGCCTTTTCGGGTTGGGGATTTTTTTATTAGGAATTATTAGACAAAAGAAAGGAAGATGTTTATGTCCAAAACTTTATCCTCTAACCGCTGGTCAGCACGGCGACTGTCCTACCTGGCTATGTTTATGGCATTGTCAACTGTAGGAGCATACATCAAGATTCCCAGTATAATAGGAACTCCAGCCCTTGACTCATTTCCTGGTTTTCTGGCTGCCCTGCTTATGGGACCGGTCAATGGCGCCATAGTAGCCGCTTTGGGACATATGCTTACTGCTCTGACTGCCGGATTTCCCCTTTCAATTCCCATTCACTTGTTGATTGCCGGAGGAATGGCCGGTATTGTTACCCTTTTTGCAATTATTTCCCGATACTCCCTTTGGGCCGGGATGGTAACCGGAGTAGTGCTTAATGCTATTGTATTAAATGGTCTTTTTCTGCCAATTCCGGGTTTTGGAAAAGCCTTCTTCCTGGCTATGGTGGTTCCTTTAACGGTGGCTTCGATTTTAAATATTATCCTTGCAGGAATAGTTTTTAAAACCTTAAGCAGGGTATTCCCAAACAGTTATATAAAGACCGGGAAGGAGAAAGCCGGTGAATCAATCAATAATTCCCAATTCTAGACGCCACAGGGATATTACTATAATTGACTTGGACGAGAACAAATCATTAGTAGTGGCTTGTGATTCCGCCGGGGCAATAGGTCCCAAAGAAGCTGACGTGATACCAGTGCCAGGCTACGTTTTGGGACGCTTCACTGCCAGAGTGGCCCTGATGGAGGTTCTGTCGGTGGGGGGGTGGCCTGTTTGTGTGGTGAATACTCTCTGTGTAGAACCCCGGCCAACCGGAGAAGAAATAACCAGGGGTGTAGCCGATGAAATAGGGGTTTTGGGGATAGAACCCACGGATATTCTCACCGGCAGTGCTGAAAAAAATATTCCCACCTCCCAGTCCGGGCTGGGGGTAACGGTTATTGGAATGGCTAAAACATCAACTTTAAGAATTGGACGACTCAGGGAGGGTGATGGAATAGCTCTTTTGGGACAACCAAAGGTTGGTAATGAAGTTTCGCTACACGACCCGCATATTGTCGATTTAAAAACTGTTAGTATTTTGCTTAACAGTCCGGATGTCAAGGAAATTATTCCTGTTGGTTCTCGGGGAGTATTTCATGAGGCAAGTCACTTGGCTGATCTTTACGGATTACAAATAACCTGGCAGGAGATACCTTCAGATCTGGACCTGCAAAAATCAGCTGGTCCTTCAACTTGTCTTCTGGTCATAGGTGAACCGGCTGCCCTGAAGATAATGGCAGAAAAGATTGGGAAACCCTGTTTAATTTTGGGCAATTTGTTTGGAACTTAGTGTTTACCTGACTTGCACTATTGCAATTAGTAACCGCCTTCGGTAAATCCGGGGCGTTTTTTATTTATAACCTATGATGGAGGTAGCTATGCTTGCTATGATTAAGCCCACACCACCATTAGCCGGTACCGTAATATCATCCAAGATTCCCACCAATTCTACTAAATATTTTATCCGGGTGCCATGGAAATTCTTTTCCTATAATCATTCTTATAGCTTTTTTTGATTCTACAAATCCATTTTCTTTTAAGAAAACATTACCTTCTATATTTTCTAGGGGTAATACTCCTTTATTTGATGCTGAATATTTAAATTTCATTAGCTCTATTCCGGCCTTTATATCATCGGCAACAATCAGGCCTTCCCCTATATCAGGTAAATAAAAACCAATTATTTTACCTTTTCTTTGATATACATAACAATTTTCTAAGCTATGTAGCATTAATTTAAGTCTAGCTTCTCCCGATTTTTTTTTATGCCAAGTAATGAGATCCG
>CBEULQ010000536.1:0-2807 GCA_965543975.1 uncultured Desulfocucumis sp.
GGCGTGTTCGGGACTTTCGCCCGTTAGACTGCGCCCATGCCGGGCGCACAATAAAAAGCACAGGATACAAATGTGTAGCCTGTGCTTTTAATCATAACTCGGAAAAATCACCGTAAAAGTCGTTCCTTGATCTTCTGTGCTCTCTGCTGTGATTTTGGCATGGTGATTTTCTACGATTCTTTTTGCAATTGCAAGACCCAAACCGTAGCCGCCCTGCTCACGCGCCCTTGACTTGTCCGCACGATAGAAACGTTCAAAAATATGAGGCAAATCTATCGCTGGGATAGGGGTACCGGTATTGTTTACTTTTAGGCACACCTTTTTTTGCTCCCGTACCAGTTTTACCGTAACGATACCTTTTTCACCGGCGTATTTACAGGCGTTATCCAGCAGGATTGTTACCAACTGTTTGAGCTGGCTCCCGTTACCTGTCACGGTGATATCCGGTTCGATGTTGGCGTTGATGGTAACACCCTGCTCGAATGCCACTGGTTCAAAGGGCAGCAGACAACTCCATATGGTATCACTAAAATTCAGTTCAGAATACACCAGGGGAACACTAGCGTCGTCGGATTTGGCTAAAAACAACAGATCATCCACCAGCTTTTTCATTCGTGTGGCTTCCGCCTGAGTGTTTTCCACCCATTTGAATTGCTGGGCGATGGTATCTTGCCGGTGAGCCAGCAGGATACCGGTATTGGCCAGAATCACTGTCAGGGGCATTTTTAGTTCATGGGAAGCATCTGCCACAAACTGTCGCTGCTGATCCCAGGCCTTTTCCGCCGGGCGCAGTGCCCAACGGGATAGGAACAGGCTAATGAAAAAGAAGGCTATCAGGCCGCCTGCACCTACCACCAAGGATGTGAGGAAAAGGCTTTGCATAGAGTTGATCTCATTACTCCTATCAACAAATGCAATTTTTGTCCCATCGCGGATGTCTCTGCGGAGAAAGCGTAGATCCAGGTCCTTGAGAATACCTTCGGGGTACTCGGAAGCCAGTGCTTTATCCACAGCTTTTGCCAGAACATCATCGGATATGGAGACATTTTGCTGCGTTGTGTGTACAATGTTATTTTTTTCATCAAGCACCACAGTGAAAACCGGTATAAATGGAAATGGCTTTCGTCCGGGTGATAATCTGCCTATTTCTCGTTTCTGTGGCGGCATATCCGTTCTTTGCTCAATTGCCCGATATAAGGCGTCGCGGCTTTCTGACTGCAGCCTCTGGTAGTTTGACATAAATATGGCGGCAAAGACGATGAGCAGCACCAGACTGACCAGCGCCATATTGATAAGGATGAATTTTCTTTGCAGCTTTTTGATCACAGCTCATCCGCCTCAAGCCGGTAGCCCACTTTTCGAATGGTGCCGATACTCACTTTGGAGCCGAGATAAAAGAATTTTTTACGCAGAAAAGAGATATAAGCTTCCACATTGTTATCCTCCGCATGGGATTCCACACCCCAAACCTTAGTGAGCAAATCTTCTTTTGGAACCACCATTTTCGGGTTTGCCATTAAAATCTTCAGCACCTCAAACTCTTTAAAGCCCAGATGCAGTGATTTTTCTCCCCGGTACAAATCATATGTGGACAGGTTCAGCCTCAGATCCGCAAAGGTCAACTCCTCCAGTAGCACATCTCCTTGTCTTCTGGAGAGGGCCCGGATGCGGGCCATAAGTTCCTCCGGCGCAAAGGGTTTGGTCATATAATCATCGGCGCCGCAGTCCAGCCCCGTGACCTTGTCGGTGATTTCGTCCTTTGCGGTAAGCAATAGCACCGGAGTGGCGTTCTTTTGCTTTCTCAACTCCCGCACCACCTCGAAACCGCTGCGCTTTGGCAGCATCACATCCAGCACAATCACATCATATTGTCCGCTTAGTGCGTAAGCCAAGCCGTCATCACCGTTATGAACAATATCCGTCGCGTACTTCTGTTCAGCTATAATCTGTCCCAGAGCATCTGCCAGCCGCACTTCATCTTCCACTATTAACACACGCATATATATCCCCGCCTTATCGATCTTTATTATAAATGCGGTATGTTTTCATTGCAATTATTCTAATGAATGAAGCTGAAATTAGTCTGAAATGACTGTTTCAGACTAATTTCAGTTCAAGGCTGTATGATAAGGCCCATTAGAATAATACACCGATTGGAGGTATCAGATATGGCACAATATCAGAACGTATTTAAACGGTATGAGAAAAAGTATCTGATGAATGAACAGCAGTATCAAGCCTTAAAAAAATTATTGCAAGGCAGGATGACTACAAATCAGTTTGGGCGCAATACCATCTGCAATATTTACTTCGATACCCCGGATTACCGGCTGATCCGTGCATCGATAGAAAAGCCGGTCTACAAAGAAAAACTCCGACTTCGCAGCTACGGCTTGCCAAAGAAAGAAGACACAGTATTTGTGGAATTAAAAAAGAAATACAAAGGCATTGTTTACAAACGGAGGGTGCCGATGACACTGCAGGAAGCCGAGCAGTATCTGCTGCGGGGAAAACAACCGTACAAATCTTGTCAAATCCTGAAGGAGATTGACTGGTTTTTAGATTTTTACCAACCTATTATCCCTAAGGTATATCTTGCTTACGACCGCATTGCAATGTGCAGTAGCGAAAATGCAGACCTGCGCATTACCTTCGATACTAACATCCGCTGGCGGGAGAGCGTTTTGGATCTTTCCAAGGGAGTGTGGGGGAACACGTTGCTGGAAGAAGGACAACACCTAATGGAAATAAAAATCCCGGGTGCCATGCCTTTATGGCTAAGCCAGGGGTTGACAGAAATTGGGATA
>CBEULQ010000537.1:0-2804 GCA_965543975.1 uncultured Desulfocucumis sp.
TATCAGGCTTAGCCAGGATTGAATAATACCGCCAGGCTCCCTCCCGTCTTTCACCAACAATTTTGGCATGCCTCAGTATGGATAGGTGGCGGGAAACCGAATATTGAGGAACGCGAAGGGCATCCACCAATTCGCATACTGTTGACTCCCCTCCCACAAATAATAATCTAGTAATCCGGAGACGAGTTTGATCCGCGAGAGCCCTGAATACCTCTTCATATCTTTTAAGCGACTCATATGTCATATGCTCCATATTACATATGTTACCATTGAATATTCATTTTATCAAGCGGGAAATGCTTTTTCATGAAAAAAATGATAAAAAAGCCGCCGTAAACATTCCGGCGGCACTGGTTTATACTATTATTTAATCTATTTACCTTAAACCTTCCGATTCGGTTTGGCGGCGGGGACGTTCAGAGCCAGGCGCCTGCCCATGGCAAGGGGTTTTATTTACCGGGGCAACCATGTATCAATTAACGATTTTCAAGCCAGATTAACGCTTATTCCCGGCTTTTTTGTATCAATCTTCAACTTATATATGTCATTCACGTCACACTCAAGGGCATTGGCTAGCTTTAAAGCCAGCAGAATGCTTGGTACTTTTTTGTTTCTTTCAACCGTATTGTACCGCTGCTTAGACCAGACCATCCTTTTGGCCACTTCCTCCTGGGTCAAACCCAGCCTTTCTCGTACCTCCCTGAGCCTGTTATCAAGGGTTAACACCTTATCAAAATATTTCTCGACATCCCTATCAATCTTCTCGGATTCTGAAGAATCCAGCATCACTTCACCGCAATCCGGGCATTCGTCAACATTAACATCGGGAGTAACCACTTTAATCCCATTAACATAACTGACCCAACTAACTTTCTTCGATACAACACCGCTGCCACCGCAATTATAACACTCCACGGCTTTAACCCTCCATCAAACTGGTTTATTAAGGTCATTAATGACTACATCACTGTAACCACTATAACCTTGTCTTTATCTCGCTAACAGCCTGTAGGCCCCCGTCCTCGAAGGTCGGGGATAAACAGGCTGTATAGCTCGAACTAAGTTCGCTCTAAGGGTTCGGTAGGGGAATAATCCCTTCCGAACCCAAGGCTCACTTATATTACAACTGCCAGCTTGCGGTTTAACCTGCCGCCCTGGATTTTATAGTAAGTATCATTTTCTCTATAATCAATCCTGACCAACCTGCGCGGGTTTAACAAAATTTCCTTCACCAGGAACGTATTCAGCTTACGTGCAGTCATCTGATCCCTGGCATGACCCGTGAGCTTAAAACCGTTTTCTCTCGTAATCCTGGCAATTTCCTTTAGAATATCATCTTGCAAATCATCACCTCCAGTATACCGGAGGAGAAAAATTAAGTCAACCAATCGGTTAACTTTTTCTCCTTTTTTTTTAAGAAGTACCTGGCAGGCCACGGTTTTTTGTTAGATAAGCAATAACCCTCTGCTCATTTCTGGAACTGTATCTAATAATGAAATCTTCTTAGTGATTTTACTGCACTCCGAACTGTTGTTCGTATCCATTATAGCAAACACCAGTTCCCTATAACAGCGTTTTTCGAGTAAAGATATGAATCGGGTTATAATTTTTTCCTTAATAACAAAAAAGCCCCCGGAAAACATTCCGGCGGCACTGGTTTATGCTGTTATATTAATCTATTTGCCGCTAACCTTACGATTAGGCTTGTTTGCGGGTACGTTAAGCGACAGGCGCCTGCCCATGGCCAGGGCCAGGGGTTTTATTTCCTCTAAAAGACCCGACAGTTCGTCCGGGTATAGAGACTGGTTTCCGTCCGAGAGCGCAGCGGGCGGGTTCTGGTGCACTTCCACCATAAGTCCGTCGGCCCCTGCGGCCACTGCCGCCCGGGACACCGGCGCCACCAGTGAGCGTTTGCCCGTGCCGTGGCTGGGGTCGGCCACCACCGGCAGGTGCGATAACTCCTTCAGCGCCGGAATGGCGCTTATATCCAGGGTGTTTCTTGTATAGCTTTCAAAGGTCCTTATTCCACGTTCACAGAGAATAATGTTCATATTGCCTTCCGAAGCAATGTACTCCGCCGCCAGCAGCCACTCTTCCAGGGTTGAGGAAAGACCCCTCTTTAACATTACCGGCTTATTTACTTTACCTGCTTCCTTTAAAAGGGCAAAATTTTGCATGTTCCTGCTGCCTATCTGGATAATGTCGGCGTAGGCCGCAACGGCATCCATCTCCCTAATGTCCGTCACCTCGGTAATAAAGGGCAGCCCGGTGGCTTCCCTGGCTTCCGATAATATGCGCAGTCCCTCTTCTCCCAGGCCCTGGAAGGAATAAGGAGAAGTTCTGGGTTTGTAGGCTCCGCCCCTGAGCATGTGCACTCCCAGACCTTTAAGGGCTACGGCCAGTTCAATCATCCGCCTGGGACCTTCCACCGCGCAAGGTCCTGCAATAACCGTAAGATTGCCCCCGCCGATGGTAAGAGATCCTATATTGATAATTGTATCTTCATTTTTATATTCACGGCTTACCAGTTTGTATGATGACATGGTTAAAGCCTCCCAACAAGGACAATCCAAATTTAGTATAGCATAATATAAATCAGGAATTCAGAATTCAGTAGTCAGAATTCAGAATATTTTATAAACCGTTGGTGCTGACGACCATTTCCTTCACCACGGCCGTTTTCGGGGTTTTCGCCGTCATCTACGTCACCATATACGCCCGCCGCATCGAGATTGGCATGATGAAGGCGATGGGGATGAAGCGGCGTGAATTGACCTGGATGCTGAATATCGAGTCCATCACCA
>CBEULQ010000538.1:0-2803 GCA_965543975.1 uncultured Desulfocucumis sp.
ATGTTTTACTGGGCTTTAAAAACAAGGTGTTGGAAAATAAGGAAACCATCTATTCCTGCCTCCTGTGCAAGATGTGTGAAGCCAACTGCCCGGCAAAGGTGCATATCGCAGAAAACGTTAGGTCGCTGAGATATTATATAAATAAGAAAGTTTTCAAACTTTAAGAAGATGTTCGAAAAGTCCACGCGAGATACACTTTGAATTTCTACGTTGGCTCGGCTTTGCGGTGTTCACGTATTGTTTTAAAAAAGCCTTCGCCGCCTTGAACACTTACTGGGGGCATTCCTCCGACCCCAAAGTTAAGACCCTAAAGGGGGAGGTGTGTCCCCTTGCCTTATATCTATCGTGCTCCTTTTCGAACACTCAATTTAAGGAGAGTCGGAACATGCCATTACCGATTGGTGATACCATTGGAATTCTGGGGGACAATTTGAGGATCAGGAGCTCAGTGCTGCCCATATCCGCCGCCAGCGCCACCAGGTGGGCCAGGGGGCTCAATTTGCCCAGGGGCGGGGAAACGGTGATATATACCGGGCTGATGTACCAGCTTATTCCCTATATAACCAGCATGAATAAAGCCCAGGGCATGATTGAGGATTCCCCGCTGGCTGATTTTACCAGGGTGGGAAGGATTATAAACAGGTTTGTAAACATTTCCGGGCTGATGGCCATACCCCAGTCCGGAATGCAGGACCATTTTAACGGGATTATTGCCAATATGGCCAAACTGCTCAGGCAAACCGGGGTGAAACCGGGATATCTGTACGAGGACGACCTGTACTCCGGGGCTTTGGTTTATGACCTGGGCATGGACGACGTGCTGGAGGAACATGCCCGCAAGGTATACAGGAATCTGAAAAACTACGGCGTTAAAAATGTCATCACCCTGGACCCGCATACCACCAATATGCTCAGGTCGGTGTATCCCTCTTTTATCAAAGGATATGACATAAACGTCAAAAGTTACATGGAGGTACTGGTGGAGCAAAAGATCGGCGCTTTGAAGGAACTGGGGGCCGAGGTGGTTATACACGACTCCTGCGTTTACGCCAGGTATGAAAATGTGCTGAATGAACAGAGGACACTGCTGGCCAAAGCCGGGGTCTCCCTGAAGGAACCGGCCAATGCGGGTAAATTTACACTATGCTGCGGCGGGCCGGCGGAGTCCCTGTACCCCAAAAAGGCGGTGTCCGCCGCTCAAAACAGGGTGGGGCAGTTAAAGGAAGCCGGGAAAAACGTTGTCACCATGTGCCCCATTTGCCTGGTGAATTTGCAAAAGGCCGCCCACGGTGAAATAAACATAGAAGACATTTCATCCTACCTGGTCAGGGCCTACTGTCCGGAGTAGTGCCACAGAATGCGACAGGAATGCGACAGGGGACGGTTCTCCCTTGTCGCACTAACCTATGTTAGCCTGTGTTCCAATGCGTCATTAAATAAATTGGGGGGGATTTATGTATGGATACCACCAAAAAAACCATCATCGTGTTCAGCGGCGACCTCGACAAGGTCATGGCCGCCTTCATTATAGCCAACGGCGCCGCCGCCATGGGGGACGACGTCACCATGTTCTTCACCTTCTGGGGGCTGAACACGCTGAGGAAACCGGAAAAGGTACAGGTTAAGACAAAGAAAAGTTTTTTACAGGCCATGTTCGGCTGGATGATGCCCAGGGGGGCCGACAAACTGGGGATATCCAAAATGAACTTCGGGGGCATGGGAGCGCCCATGATGAAAATGGTGATGAGGCAGCAAAATGTCACCAGCCTGCCGGAGCTTATCCAAACCGCCAAGGATCAGGGTATCAGGATGATCGCCTGCACCATGTCCATGGACGTGATGGGCATCCGGGAGGAGGAACTCATGGACGGCTTGGAGTACGCCGGGGTGGCCACCTACCTGGCCGAGGCCGACGAGGCCAATGTGAATTTGTTTATTTAGATTTGTTAATAAATTATGCCACAGGGGGACGGTTTTAGCGGCAAGCGAAAACGTCCCCCTGTCATGTCTGTGCCCTGTCACATCCCCTGCCACCCCCCCTTCCCCCCACACCCAATGTGGCAGACGAAACGTCCCCCTGCCACACACGTCCCCCTGCCACACACCCCTGCCGCATTCCTGTCGCATTTGAGATTCTACATAATCTCTCCGGGCCATGCAAATAATACCTTTTAATAACCGGAATGAGTCGCAATTCCGCAAATGAAAGTGATGAAGGAGAATGAGCTTATGATGATTCTCTTTTTTTTTGCAGCGGTTACCAGGTCCGGTTGGTGAGGCAGTAAAGTAACGCAAACCAGCAAAGGAAGTCCGGAAATGCAGGAAAAGGGAATAATCAGTGCAAACCAGTTTAAATGGATGCTTTTTATAATTATAAGCTCTCTTATCTCCGTACAAGCCCCAGGGATTCTGGTTAAACAGGCGGGGCGGGATGCCTGGCTGTCTACGGTTGGGGGCTGGTTTCTGGATATCCTCCTGGCTGTGCTTTATGCCTATTTGGGGATCAGGTTTCCCGGCCAGAACCTTGTGCAATACAGCATTACCATTCTGGGAAAATATTTGGGTAGAATAGTTGGAATTATATTTCTTCTTTTTTTTATACTGCTAAGTGCGCTTTTCATGTGTGGACTCAGCGAGACCATCAATATCTCCTTTTTGCAAAGAACACCGGCTGTAGTAATCCTGGTTACCGGTTACATCGTTATTGCCAATGCGGCACGGAAGGGAATTGAGGTTATCGCCAGAGTTGCCGAAATTCTCGGCCCGTTGTATATATTTAGTATAGTATTATTAGGTCTGATGC
>CBEULQ010000539.1:0-2794 GCA_965543975.1 uncultured Desulfocucumis sp.
TCTGTCAGGGATGTGGCATCGGCAATGGCAAAGGGTACATTTAGAAGGCGGGCTAGAGTCTGGGCAAGCAGGGTTTTGCCGCTACCCGTAGGTCCCAGCATAACTATGTTGCTCTTCTGAAGTTCCACATCGTCAATTTTACCACCCAGGTTGATGCGTTTGTAGTGATTGTACACCGCCACTGACAGGGATTTTTTCGCTTCTTCCTGGCCAATAACGTACTGATCCAAAATATCCTTAATTTCCTTCGGCTTCGGAATGTCTCCCAGATCCAGTCCCAGGTCCTCGTTAAGCTCTTCTTCGATTATTTCATTGCACAATTCGATACACTCGTCGCAGATATACACTCCGGGACCGGCGACCAGCTTTTTAACCTGATCCTGAAGCTTGCCGCAAAAGGAACATTTCAGCTGACCCTTTTCGTTAAACATTTTCCCACCTCTTTTACCTTTGCTTCCTACCCTGAAACACCTCGTCAACAATACCGTATTCTTTTGCTTCCTCGGCGGACATGAAAAAGTCCCGTTCGGTATCTCCGGCTATCCTTTCCAGCGGTTGGCCGGTGTGTTTGGACAGCAATTTGTTCAAGGTATCTTTCATGCGCAGTATTTCCCTGGCATGAATATCGATATCCGTAGCCTGCCCCTGCACCCCGCCCATCGGCTGGTGAATCATGATTCTGGCATAGGGAAGTACGAAACGTTTGCCTTTGGCGCCTGCCGCCAGTAGAAAAGAGCCCATGCTGGCCGCCTGGCCGAGGCAAATGGTGGAAACATCCGGTCTCACATACTGCATGGTATCGTATATGGCCATACCCGCAGTAACAACACCGCCCGGAGAATTGAGATATATGTGAATATCCTTCTCAGGATCTTCAGCCTCCAGGAAAAGAAGTTGGGCTATCACCAGATTGGCCACGTAATCGTCGATGGCACCGCCGATAAAAATAATCCTGTCCTTTAATAGCCTGGAATAAATGTCGTAAGCACGCTCGCCGCGGTTGGTCTGCTCAACAACAATGGGTACAAGTCCGGACACTTGAAAGTTACCTCCTAAAAAATATTTACAATACGTTTATACGCTTATTTATCAAACTATTCCCCTGCGGGCGCTAATGTGCCCTCCGACAATACGGCCTTATCCAACATAAATTGAACTGTTTTATCCCTTATTATACTCTTTTTAATATAATCCATCTGTCCCTGGCCTTCGATAATTTTTTTAATTACCTCGGCTTCCTGCTTCATTTCCTCGCTCATTCTGTTAATTTCCCGGTCAATATCCTCATCGGTGATCTGGATATTTTCAGCCTTGGCAACAGCATCTATAACCAGTGTCTGCTTTAAATTCCTCTCGGCGTCGGGCCTGAGATTTTCCTTCATGTCGTCTATGTTTGAGTTGGTGTATTTCAAATAGTTCTCAAGGGAAACACCCTGGGACATCAGGCGCTGCTCCATGTTGCCCAGCATTTCCTCTACCCGGCTGTCAATCATTTCCTGGGGCATATCAATTTCAGCGCCTTCAACCGCCTTGGCTATTACCTCGGAACGCACCTGATTATTGGCCTTCTCCTCCGAGGTCTTCTTTAATTTATTCGCCAGGTCTGCCCGTAATTCCTCCAAGGTGTCAAACTCGCTGACGTCCTTGGCAAATTCGTCGTCCAGGGGCACCAGTTCCTTGCGTTTGATTACTTTCGCCGTCACCGTAAAAACGGCATCCTTGCCGGATAGATCCTCCCTGCCGTAATCCTCCGGAAATTTAACGTTGATGTCCTTAGTCTCTCCCAGTTTTATGCCCACCAGTTGCTCTTCAAAGCCGGGGATAAAGGTTCCGGAGCCTATTTCCAAAGTGTAGTCGTTGGACTGGCCCCCTTCAAAGGGTACACCTTCAATTTTACCCTCAAAGTCAATGGTAACAAGATCCTTATCTTCCACAGTCCCATCTTCCAGAGTCAACAATTTAGCATGGCGGTTCTGAAGGCGATCCAGTTCTTTTTGAATGTCTTCTTCGGTGATCTCGTCGCTGGGTTTTACCACCTCGAGACCTGTATACTGCCCAAGCTTTACCTCAGGTTTTACAACCACTTTGGCCTTGAAAACAACAGGTTTACCCTCTTCAACCTGAACCATTTCCAGTTCGGGCTGGGAAACCGGTTCAATGCCAGTGTCCTCCACGGCTTTCATATATGCTTCGGGAAGTACTATTTCAACCGCTTCGTCAACAAGAGCCTGCTTGCCTATGTAACGCTCCAGAATAGCCTTGGGTGCCTTGCCCTTTCTGAATCCGGGCACGTTAACCTTTGTCACCAGCTTTTTGTAAGCTTTTTCTATGGCATTGGAGAACTGCTCCTGCCCTACTTCCACTTCCAGCAGTACAGTGTTCTTTTCTATCCTTTCCGCTGACGCCTTCATAATTGCAATAATCCTCCTTGAATTTAATAAAAATATTGTTGCCATTTATTTGAAGAGATATAATGAACTTCTCCAAAATAAGGGCTGATTACAGGCAATACTCACCTTGGTAGTTTATGATACCTATCTATTCTACGACCCCCTATTATTTCCTCTAATGATTTGGAATTAGTTTCCGGCTGGCCATGTCTATATAATATACACAGACTTTGACCGGAATTTGAAATTTGTCAATATGATATTTTACCTTAATGGCAGCTTCACATCAACAATAATGCAGGAAATTTTTCTCTCGGGAAGCAAAAATATTTTAAATATTTTTGGCCGATATCAATATATTTTTCCCGGTTATATACTACAATGCAAACCTGCTTGTTAACATC
>CBEULQ010000540.1:0-2794 GCA_965543975.1 uncultured Desulfocucumis sp.
GGTTAACATAATATTTATAATCTTGAAATGTTTCAACCAATGGGCGCTGGTGTATTGACGAATCCGATTTTTTTACAGAACCAGGCTAGGTCAAAGGAATACCGCATTTTTCTGCTATTTGAGAGGTTTAATAAGTTTTCATCACAAACCCCTAAATTCTTCAAAAGGCATTCATTTCCCTTTTTAGGGTGTGAGATGAAGTTTCAGGAAATGCCTCAGCTCTTACATAAAACAGCAGAATAAATCAAAAATCCCCCGGCCCAATCAGTTAAAGTATAGTTATGGGGAGCATTTTAACTGACTGGAGGAGATTAGTATGATTGATAGAACGGCGTATCATATGGAACTTAAGGGCAGCAACTACGAAATTGGCCGGACTCTGGGCAATATAGCGCTGAGTGTACCGGAGCTTGCCGATATGCAGCGGCTGCCGGGGCCGGTTTTATCCAAAGAAGAGCAGGCAAAAATGTTCGGATTGTTCGACCGCTTCTGTCCGGGTATCAACGAAGAAGTGGCGGCATTTGCCGAAGTGCTGAAATTACCCGCCGGGCAGGTATTTTACTATCTGCTGTCATATTTGCGGCCCGGCTGCAGCCAGATGGTTGTGCTGCCTTCTAAAACCATGGACGGACACCTTTTGCTGGCCAGGAACTATGATTTTAGTGACCAGTTTGAGGAAATGACGTTATACACCACAAGGGTCAAGGGCAGGTATGCCCATATTGGTTCATCATCACTGCAGTTTGGCCGCGGGGAAGGCATGAATGAGCACGGACTGGCGGTGAGTCAGAGCTCGGCGGGGTTTCCGGTAGGTAATATGGAGTTTGCCCGGAAACCTGCCATTACCGGGCTCCAGTTCTGGGCGGTAATCAGGTCTGTCCTTGAAAACTGCCGGGATGTGAATGATGCTGTTAACCTGACCAAAGAAATGCCCATTGCATGCAACATGAACCTGCTGGTTGCCGACAGGAGCGGCAATGCTGCACTTATCGAAAGCTTTAATGGCCATAAAGCGGTAAAAAGGATTAACGCAGATACTGAGGAGCAGTTTATCAGCGCCACCAACCACCTGCACCTGCCGGAATTAATACACCATGACCCCAATAGTATGGAAAATTCTATACACAGGTACGAACTGATAATCGGCACTTTGAGCAGTGAAGATAAACTTAAAAAAGAGGATTTAAAGGGGCTTTTGTCCAAGAAATATCCGGAGGGTTTGTGCAGTCATTATTATGACCAGTTTTTCGGGACCTTAAGGAGTATGGTATTTGACGTAACTGACGGTACGGCAGAAATATGTTTTGGTTCCCCTGCGCTGAACGGGTGGCATACCTTCCGGATTGAGAACGAAGTGAAACAAAATATATATCCGGTGAAACTGGAAAAAGAACAGGCAGACCCTGACATTCAGCATTAATCTAAAATGGTGGGACCATGAATTACCTTGAACAACTGGAAAAGGCAATAATTTTCATCGAAACAAACCTGTGTGAAGATATTAAAGTTGAGGAGATAGCCGGTACAGCCGGCTACTCCTATTTCCATTTCCACAGGGTATTTGAGGCAGTCCTGGGGGAGACGGTAGGAAATTACCTCAGGTCAAGGCGTCTGACCAAAGCGGCCCACGATTTGGTTTATACTGATAAAAGGATCCTGGATATAGCCCTTGATTACCGGTTTGAATCACAGGAGTCATTTAACCGGGCATTTAAGAAGACTTACCAGGTAACTCCGGGTACATTTAGAAAGAACAGAATGGATATGGTCCTGTTCAATAAAAAGCCCCTTACCCGGTGTAAGTTAAAACATCTACAGACCAAAATTACCGTCCAACCGGAAATAAGGGAAATAGGTGAAGTCAAGTTAATTGGGGTCCGGGGTAAAACCACCTTAAGAAATAACCTGATTCCGGAAATGTGGCGGTTGTTTAATCCGCGCATTGGAGAAATCAAAAACGGGACAAAAGGGGTAAGGGGTTATGGGGTAAACGAGGTTGCCCCGGACTTTGATTTCACTAAGTTTAACGAGGATATGGAGTTCAGCGTACTGGTAGGGGTGGAAGTCAGGAGGTTCACTGATATACCACAGGGTATGGTGGCCAAGATATTGGCCGGCGGCAAATATGCAGTGTTCACCCATAAGGGGACACTGGATACTCTCCGGATAACCTATGACTATATATGGGGTACCTGGTTGTCTTGTTGCGGATATGAGGTTGACCTGCGGGATGATTTTGAATTCTATGATGAGCGGTTTCTGGGGCCGGATAAGGAAGAATCCGTTATGTTTATCTATTTTCCCCTGAAATAGCAGGAGGTACCTGATGATGGGTCTAATCATACCAGAAATATACCCAAAGTTCAAAAATACTTATGACTTTTTTATAAAACGTAAAAATGATATAGAAAAAGAAACTTAAGTTTCAAGAACAATCTATATAGTTGATGGAAGACGAATTCACAGGTTTGATGAAACTAAGAATCTGCTAAGATTATGAAAAGATATTCTGAAGCTTCATGTGTATCTCTTTATTCTTTTTAAGCAGATAATCCTCTGTAATCTCAGCTTCCCATTGGTACTATAAAAGCACAAGCAAACGACTCGAGCATACGGGTTGGCTGCTTGTGCTTATTCTTTTATAATAAGGGGGCGTATGGCCTGGCGTACTTCCCATTGGATTTTGCATCCGCTGGATAATCAGCCAGCCATCCCCTTGATATACGCCTCAGCCAAGAGCTAAATTTTGTTCTAACAGGCCAGTTGCCCTCCAGCACCTGGTTAGCTTTGCTAT
>CBEULQ010000541.1:0-2789 GCA_965543975.1 uncultured Desulfocucumis sp.
GGAGGTCAAGGTTCTGTTTTTCGGGAAAAGCTTCGCTTCCCAGGCCGGGGAGTTGGCTGAAAAGTCGGGCTTACACAGTGTCATATGCTTTGATGACCGGCAGGGGGGCGGTATTTACTACGAGGAACTTCTGGAGGGCTTTCCCGGCACGAATCCCGGGGTTTCGGTTGATGAAAATCAAATGGCCATATTAATGTACACCGGGGGAACAACAGGAAAGCCTAAGGGTGTGATGTTAAGCCACAGAAACCTTATGACAACCACTTACGACAACGTTATACTCTGTAAATTAGACAAGGAAACCAGCACCTGCTTCATACTGCCATTTTTCCACATAGCATGGTGGCCCGTTCCCGCCGTGCTTTTTGTGGGAGGGAAAGTCGTTGTCCTGGAGAGGCCGGACCTGACGGAAATATTGAGGCTTATCCAGGATGAGAAGTGCCAGCATATTAATTCCGTGCCCACAATATATAACTGGCTGATGATGCACCCCGAACTGGAAAAGTATGACCTCAGCAGCCTTAAAATGATGAGTTATGCAGGTTCTCCCATCGCCCCCGAGCTTTTGAAAAAACTCATCAACAAGTTCGGCAACATATTCTTCCAGGGCTATGGCATGACCGAGGCGGCCCCCACCCTTGCCAACCTGCTGCCGGAAGACCACTGCGTGGAAGGACCGCCGGAAATAACAAGAAGGCTTAGATCCTGCGGCAGGCAGTCTAATTTTCCCAAGGTAAGGGTGGTAACGGCTGACGGGAGGGACGTCCGGCCCGGAGAGGTGGGAGAAATTATTGCCAGAGGAAAAAATATAATGCTTGGCTACTGGAAGAATCCCGATCAGACAGCGGAAGCAATTAAGGATGGTTGGCTGCACACCGGTGACATGGGCACTGTGGACGAGGATGGCTACATATATCTGGTGGACCGCAAAAACGACATGATCATAACCGGGGGAGAAAACGTATACCCCCGGGAGGTGGAGGATGTTCTTTATGAACACCCTGCGGTGATGGAGGTAACGGTTTTCGGTGTCCCTGACCAGAGGTGGGGTGAGGCAGTGAAGGCCATAGTGGTTCTCAAGGCGGGAATGGCTATTGATGAAGACAAGCTTATACAGTTTTGCAAAGCACGCCTGGCCGGGTACAAGTGCCCCAAGTCTGTGGAGTTTAGGGGAAGCGTGCCCAAGTCAGCAGTAGGAAAAATATTAAGGAGTGAAATAAAAAAGGAATACTGGCAGGGAACGGACAGAACCATCAGCTAGAATTGCCGTTAATCATGATGGCTTTAAAAAGGTTTCGGTCCGGCGATTTGAACAGCGACGGACCGCAACTTTTTTCTTCAACCGACGCCATTGGCGCGACGCTGTGAGGCCGGTCGAAAAAACTTGATGGAATTGTGAATAAGGCCAATAATTAATATTTAGCCTAATAGTTATTGATGAAAAACTTTAAAACAAATTTGGATCCCAAAACCCCTGCCTGAGCGTGGATATGTATAGCAAAATACAGGCTAAATAATTTTGAATCGATAAATAATCGAGGAGGCTTTTTATGGGGGCTTTACTTTGGAAACCTTCAGTGGAACAAATAAACAATGCCAATATGACCCGGTTTATAAATTTTATCAACGAAAAATACGGACAATCGCTATCGGAATACCGGCAGCTTTATCACTGGTCCATTAAAAATATACCGGATTTCTGGGCGTCCGTCTGGCAATTCGGCGACATCATTTTCTCCGCCCCGTACGAGCAGGTGGTAAACAGCCTGTATGACATGCTGGGAGCCAGGTGGTTTTCCGGGGCAAGGCTTAACTTTGCCCAGAACCTGCTGCGTTACAGAGACCGGCAAACGGCACTGGTTTTTAAAAGCGAAGCCGGGGAGGCTGTGAGAATTACCTACGCCGGGCTGTACGACCAGGTCGCCCGGACCGCCAAATCCCTGAGGGATATGGGCGTTAAAACAGGTGACAGGGTGGCGGGCTTTATGCCCAACATGATAGAAACAGTGGTCGCCATGCTGGCCACCACCAGCATGGGGGCGATATGGTCCTCCTGCTCACCGGATTTCGGAATCAAAGGAGTACTGGACCGTTTCGGACAAATCGCCCCCCGGGTGCTCTTCACGGTGGACGGCTACTTCTACGGCGGTAAAAAACACGATTCCATCGGCAGGATCGCCGGCTTTTTGAAGGACATTCCTTCCATTGAAAAGGTGGTGGTGGTGCCTTACGCCGAAAATAGGCCGGACATTAGCGCACTGCCCAATGCCGTTTATTACGGTGATTTCCTTTCACCGGAGGAGGGGCTGGAAATCGAATTTGAACAGTTGCCCTTCAACCATCCGCTTTACATCATGTACTCCTCAGGCACCACCGGTATTCCCAAATGCATAGTGCACGGCGCCGGGGGAACCCTTATCCAGCACCTGAAAGAGCTCATTCTGCACACGAATTTAAAAAGGAACGACACCATATTTTATTTCACCACCTGCGGCTGGATGATGTGGAACTGGCTGGTCAGTTCGCTGGCGGTGGGGGCCACTGCGGTTCTTTTTGACGGCTCGCCTTTTTATCCGGAACCCGGGACGCTTTTTAAAATGGCTGGGGACGAAGGAGTCACGGTATTCGGAGCCAGCGCCAAATACCTGGCGGCGGTGGAAAAGGCCGGCGTTTCCCCCGGCAGAGACTATGACCTTGGAAAGCTTAAGAAGGTTCTTTCCACCGGCTCGCCCCTTTCCGTGGAAAGCTTTGAGTACGTCTACCGGGAAATAAAAGAGGATCTATGCCTT
>CBEULQ010000542.1:0-2785 GCA_965543975.1 uncultured Desulfocucumis sp.
CGACAATAATTCTGGTAAGATTTAGCAGGAATGGCCGGGATGAGTGTGGAAATATAGAACTTATTTCCAATTGCCAGGGGAGTGATATTTTCGTTGAGTATAAATATTGAAATGTCCCGGGGATCTCTGGTGGTCAGGCCAGCTGGAGAAATTGATCTGGGCATGTCGGAAAAACTCCGGGCAGCCATTGACGATGCCCTGGACCAGCAACAAACAAGACACCTTGTTGTTAATTTAAAGGATGTATCATATATAGACAGCTCCGGGCTGGGGGTGCTTTTGGGAAGATATAAACGTCTGACTGCAGACGGGGGTAAAGTTTCCTTGGTGTCTGCCGCCCCTCAGGTGAGAAAGATACTTGAGCTATCGGGATTGTTAAGGATCATGGTTGAGTATCGCTCGGAGGAAGAAGCAATCTCCAGGGTTGTTTAGGAGGGTTTACAATGCAATCAATCAACCGCATGAGTATCGAGTTCAGCAGTCTACCGGAAAATGTGGCCTTTGCCCGGGTGGCGGTGGCGGCTTTTGCTTCCCAGCTTGATGTAACCCTGAATGACCTGGAGGAATTAAAGGTTGCTGTTTCCGAAGCTGTAACCAACTCCATTATACACGGCTACAAGAGCAAAAAAGACCGGATGATCAGGGTTGATGTGACATTATACAAAGAAGGCCTGGAAATAACGGTGGCTGACAGCGGTACGGGAATCAAGGATATCAAAAAGGCCCTGACGCCGGCCTATTCCACCGCGCCGGACAGGATGGGGCTGGGATTTGCCTTTATGCAGTCTTTTACGGACAATTTGGAGGTGGATTCGACCCCGGGCAAGGGGACCAGGGTTAAAATGTTTAAATCCCTGAATATCCCGGTCGCTTCCCGGTCGGGTCACTGAGGATGATAAACCCATGGGTAACAGGTTAATTGAAATGAATCTACCCCGCTTTCCCCTGCTAAAAGACGAAGAGATGAGAGAACTGCTGAAAAAAGCTCAGCAGGGAGACAAGTATGCCAGGGACCGGCTGGTTAACTGCAATTTAAAGCTGGTATTCAACCTGGTTAAACGTTTTCAGAACCGGGGCTATGAACTGGAAGATCTATTTCAGATTGGGTGTATAGGCCTGATGAAGGCAATTGATAAATTTGACCTTAATTACGACGTCAAATTTTCAACCTATGCCGTGCCCATGATTGTGGGAGAGATCAGAAGATTTTTAAGGGACGACAATCCGGTAAAAGTAAGCAGGTCTGTTAAGGAACTGGCTTACCGGGTGCAGCAGACCAGGGAAAGGCTCACGGGAAAATTGGGCCGGGAGCCTTCCGTGGGTGAGGTGGCCGAGGACATGGGACTCTCCCGGGAGGAAATAGTGAACGCACTGGAAGCCGCCCAAACCCCGGCTTCCATATATGAAACGCTGCACCAGGATGACGGGGACCCCATATTCCTGCTGGACCAACTGCGCGGCAACGGCGGCGGGGGAGAAGTACCGTGGCTGGACATGATCGCGGTCAAGGAGATGCTTTTGAGTTTACCCGAGCGTGACAGGAAAATACTGATGTGGCGCTTCTTTGACGATCGTACCCAGGCGGACATAGCAGAAAAGTTGGGGCTTTCCCAGGTTCAGGTTTCCCGGCTGGAGCGCCAGGCCCTTAAAAAATTGAAAAGCCTTATAACACCTGATGAATCCATCATTAACGAATAATTAAAAAATATTCTTCAGGCTAACAGCTTCTTTTTCCGGTATATGCTCAATCATCAGCTTCAATTCCGACAGTTGCCCTTTTGCCAGAACGAAGTGTTTATGTGCCACATATTCCTTGAATTTGGCCAGGGAAAATTCAATATTGTCCATTTCCTGGTGGTCCAGCAGTGTGGGCCACCATTTCGCGTTCTGCTTCCATTCGGATTCTAATTCGGTTGTTTTTTTCAAAGCGCTTTCCCACTGTTTATTGTCAATGGAATGCGATATGCGGTCAATGCTGCTCAACATTTCACCGGTGTTTTTCTCCAGTATTTTATTGGTATAGAAGCCCATTATCAGAACGGCTGCAAATACTACCAACAGTGATGCCAGAAGCCTCATGAATAACTACCCCTTTTCAGACGGCCTTTGATTTTTTCTGGAAAAACAGTTTTCCCTCGGAATCGATGCTGGCAAAGAGCACCTCCTTAACATCTTTAATACCGAATTTACTGAGCTCGGACATCAGCCAGGCCCGGGTTAGGTTTATTTTGGCCATGTTTTTGTCAAAAAGAAAGCCGTCGATTATCAGGGTTACCGGCAGCCCCTCGTATACAGTGGGTAAATTCATATCCGCAGGCATCACAGGTCTCTTCTGGGATTTGGGGATAACGCTGAGCTGACCGCTGGTCTCAAGTATGGCGAACTCCACATCTGCTATATTGGGTATATTTTTTGCCCGGAGTTGTTCTGTCAATTCGTTTATGTTGTATCTCAGCCTGACCATTTCCTTTTCAACTATTTTCCCATTTTCAATTAAAACGCTGGGAGTTCCGCAGATTATTCCCCGGGCCTGCTCGCTTTTTAAAGAAATGTAGGATAACAGAACGTGAATAAGCACCAAAGTCAGTATCGGCACCAGACCGTACACAATGGGTATGTCAACATTTCCCATGGGTATGGCCGCTAAAGCCGAAAGCATAATCACTACCACCAGTTCGTAAGGCTGGAGCTGTCCCACCTGCCTTTTACCCATCAGCCTAAGCCCGATGACAACCACGGTAAACAATATAATGGTGCGGATTATGGCAATAAGCATAAAACGAAT
>CBEULQ010000543.1:0-2784 GCA_965543975.1 uncultured Desulfocucumis sp.
CTGATTAGAAGAACTTTCATTGGGGAAGAGATAATTTCATTATATATTATATTAGCATCAGTGAACTTCCAGCCAGGAACCGACCTCTTTAATCACCAAATCAGGGTCGCCCCGAAAGTGGCTTTTGACAGGCAATGAATTTAAAAAAAACCTTCCGTACTTTTTGTTTAATAGCCTGCTGTCCAGGACCACAACGACCCCGCGGTCATTTTCAGAGCGGATAAGCCTGCCGAATCCCTGTTTGAAACGTATAACCGCCTGGGGAAGGCTGTAATGGTAAAAAGAATTTTTACCATTATTTTCCATATATTCCATTCTGGCTTCAACTACAGGCACTGCAGGTGACTGAAAAGGCAGTTTGACTATTACAACACAGCTCAGCGCCTCTCCTGGAATGTCCACTCCTTCCCAGAAACTAGATGTTCCAAAAAGAACAGCCCTCGGGTTATTTTTAAATTCCTCCAATAGACGCCACCTGGCGCCATCAATATTATGCCCCAAAATACATACGTCTTGCTCTTCCAGATTATATTTCATCCTATGGTAGGTTTCTTTCAAAACCCGGTGTGAAGTAAAAAGCACCAGAGTCCTTCCTCCGGCAGCATTCACAATGTCAGTCAGCACCGGCACAAGTGCGGAAACATATTTTTCACTGTTATAATCTGCCTGCCCGGGCATTCCCTTTACCACGCAGAGGAGTGTCTGTTTTTCATACTGGAATGGTGACTCGACCCGTTTCATGGCAATCCTGTCCTGTTCAGCCAGAGCTAGCCCTGTACCATCCATGAAATGCTTAAAATCGCCGTTAACTGTCAGTGTCGCCGATGTCATTACAACGGTCTTGTCTTCTTTGAACAGGCTGTTATATATTAATTCATCCACCTTAACCGGGGCTGAATGCAAAGAAACAGAAAAATAATCACCGCTCCTCGCCGCCTCCACCCAGTAAACGAAATCTTCATCCCGGCAGGAAAAATTAAATTCTAAAATTGCCGCCACTTCACCACCTTCGCTTAGAATACGCTCAATTTCATCCGCCCTGGGCTCCCATACCCTGTCCGACGCAAGCCAGGACTGCAGAATCTCCCAGGTTTCTTTTATAAGGTTTAACAGCGAACGCACCCTGAATAACATGTTGCTGAACTCGTTTACAGGGAAAACGCTTGGCGTGGAATGAACCATGTCCTTTTTCAGCCTGCGGGTTATTTTAGAATCTTCTGTGCTGCCCGAATATATGACGGCATAAAGAAGCTCAAAAAACATCTCCACCGACTGGCGGGCCAGCGCCCTTTCATCTCTGGCGGCGTTCACGACTTCCCGCCAGCGGGTTTGATCCGCCGGGGGAACTACTTCAAGCAACTTTGTAAGGGTTTTTCCCGCGTTGTTCAGCCATCTGCGAAAATCGTTCCATGATACTGAAGAGCTAAGCTGTTCGGTGGCAATATCTTCAAGATGGTGCGCTTCGTCCAGTATGAGTGGCCCATATGCCGGCAGTACGCGGTTGTCTGCTTTTATATCGGCGAACAACAGGGAATGATTTGTGATGATCAGGCTGGCAGCCTCAGTCCTGATCCGGGCCCGGTTAACATAGCAGTCTCCGGAAAACCACCGGCAGCGTGATGCCGTGCAGCTATCGCTGTCACCGCAGATCCCCAGCCACATTTCCTGCTCCTGCCCGTTCAGATTTAGCTCAGCCCTGTCACCCAGCATTGTTTCATCAAGCCAGACAAGCATTCTTGCGTAAAAGAGCGCCTCCCGGGGCGTCCATTTTCTCTCGGAGAATACAGCCTGCCACTTTTTTAAACATACATAGTTCTGCCTGCCCTTGGCCAGGGCAGAAGGTATATCCATTTTCAAAGCACGCATAAGCATCGGCATGTCCTTCTCCCAGAGCTGTTCCTGCAAATTGATGGTTTTTGTGGATATCACTACCCTGCTTCCACCGGCAGACGCCCATAATATAGCCGGTAGCAGATAAGCTATTGATTTTCCCGTCCCTGTTCCAGCCTCCACCAGCAATAACTTTTCTCCATTGAGCGCGGCCGCTACCTCCCTGGCCATTTCAATTTGCTGCGGCCTTATCCCATACCCAGGCACTTTTTTGGCCAGGATACCTACTGGACCTAATATACTTACGATTTCTTCCGGGTTCACGTGTCCGGCGGTCCCTTCGGGATATTCCGTACGTGGTTGCACTTCGAGCCTGCTATCATATTCTACGGTGTTTGCTTTTAATTGATTTTCCCAGGCGAAACCCGTAGCTATAGCCTGTACAACAGGTCCCCAGGCCGATCCGGCCAAATTAAGGAAGGCTGCAAGATATGAAAGCTTTACTGCATCCAGTTTCATTATTCTATCCAATAGCGACTGATAAAGATTTGAGGCCGCCAAGGCGTCTTCCAGAGCCCGATGGCTGCGTATAATATCAATACCCTGGCTTTTACACAATTCTGCGAGCCTGTATCCGGGGGACGCGGGGAGTACAATTCTAGCCAGTTCTGACGTGTCATAACAAGTATTAAATAGTTTGCCCCCTGAGGAAACTTCTAAAAACTTGCAGTCAAATCCCACATTATGTCCCAGAATGGGATCATTGCCAATAAACTCCAGTACCCCGGGAAGAACCTCGTGTATCCCGGGTGCCCCATCAAGCATAGCATCCTCTATACCGGTTATGCGCCTTATGGTTGCGGAAATACGGCAGTCAGGCCGCACCAGGGTCTGGTATTTATCCGTCAGTCTGCCTTCAACTACTCTTACCAGGCCAATTTCAATTATATTATC
>CBEULQ010000544.1:0-2780 GCA_965543975.1 uncultured Desulfocucumis sp.
TTTTGTCGGCAATTTATAACAATATTGCTTTTGTATTAATACCCCAAAAATATTTTACCTCCCTACAAAAGACGTTTTATTCTTAAAAAAACTCTGCAACCAATCTGCGGGTTGCAGAGTTCTATCCACCGATAATTTAATTAAAAAAATACTGTATGCTTGGTGAGGCTAAACGGCTTTCCTGATACTGCAGAGAAGACCTTTGAATTGAGGGTAGCCCATTATCGGTTCCCGGCACTGCGCGTCCGTCAAACGGTTGCAGTTTGCATCTCCCGACCAGCCGTGCGGGACAAGAACCACTCCCTCCATTACTCTCTCATCTACATGAGCTTTCATCTTAATCCAACCCCGGTCCGTCTCGATGATGACATCATCTCCGTGCGCCACGCCATACTCCGCGGCTGTCTTCGGCCCTAACTCCGCTTTAGGGTGAGGCACCTCAAGCTGTAGAGCGTTAATATTGTGAAGTTGGCTATTGTTGTAATGTACATCCCGTGTTCCCGTAGAAAGTACCAGGGGGTACGTTTTTCCAAGTTCGTTCCAGAGCGGTCCCTGGGGACTCTTGCTGGGTTCCAGATAAGTCGGCAGAGGGTCAAACCCTACGTCCTTGTAGGCTTGGCTATATATTTCTATTAGACCGGTCGGCGTGGCAAAAGTTTTTTCATTAATCCCATAAGACCTTTCTTTATAATAGACACCTTCCCTGTTTTGCTTGAGGGTTGCATAATCAACCCCGCTGGGAGCAATTTCGTGGGCCACCAGTTCCTCATCGGACTTCCATTGAAACTTATCGCCTATGCCACACGCGTGAGCGAGCTCGGTGTAGAAGGACAGGATGGATTTGCTCTCATATTGGGGCTCTATAACCTTCTCCCTCAGCATAATATAAGGCAGGCTGTGGCACACATTGTAATTGTAGGCAAGGGACTCGTACTCCAACTGGTTGGCAGCGGGCAAAACATAATGGGCTTCCTGAGCTGTTTCCGTCATAAACATCTCGTACACAACCAGAAGGTCGAGCCTCCGGTAAGCTTCCTTCAGCGCATTTGAGTCAGGCATTGTAACCAGTGGATTCCCGCCGGCAACAATAAACGCCTTCAATTTATCGGGGACACTCTCAGGGACCATGTTCTGTACGGCATAAGGGCTCGTTCTTCCCCATAACTCATGGAAAAGAGGATACTTATCCGCCCCGAGCGGTTTTTCTTCGCAGGGAAGGCTGATATTCGCAAGCCTTAACCTGGGACTGATGACCCACCCCCCGGGGACATTGATGTTTCCGGTAATGGTTTGGAGAATTGCAATAGCCCGGTCCGTCTGGCTCCCGTTGGCACACTGGTCCTGAGTACAGGTGCCCTGGTAGATGCCGGCACCTCTGGTTCCTGCGAAAAGGCGGGCAAGCGCCCGGATATCAGCAGCCCGCACCTGGGTAATCCGCTCGGCCCATTCAGGGGTATATTGCTGAATGTGGGGCACCAGTTTGTCAAAACCGTACGTCCATTTCTCCACAAATTCGGCATCGTAAAGTTTCTCATTTATGATCACGTTAATAAGAGCAAGGGCAAGCGCTCCATCCGTACCCGGCCTTATGGCCATATACATTTCCGCTTTGTCGGCAATGGGGATTCTCCTGGGGTCAACAACAACCACCTTCGACCCTTTTTTCAGGTTCTCCTCTATAGCCAGTGACAGGGGAAAATTCGAGGCAGCCGGATTGTGCCCCCACAGTACGTAAAGAGGCGAGTCCATTTCTTCCACAGGGTATTTTCCAAAAGTAATCTGTCTGCTGCGGATTCTCATCCGGTAGCAGATACTCTCAACGGAGAAGAATTGCGGAGAGCCCAGGGCTGCTCTAAACCTATGCGTCAGGGAAACCATCTCCAGACTCTCCACACCGATGGAGCCGCAAAAAAAAGCAATTACGGAAGGTCCGTACCTTTCTTTTAAATCATTCAATTTTGCCGCTATTTCTGAAAGAGCTTGTTCCCAGGTGATTCTTTCCCATTTCCCGTCTACTTTTTTCAAAGGGTATTTGAGCCTCTCGGGATGATACAAGTGTTCAATTAATGCTTCACCTTTGGGGCAGATCTCTCCCTTATTGAGAGGATGGGATTTCTGCCCGCGAACCTGCACCACCTTGCCGTCTTCAACCATCACTTCCAACCCGCAGCTATGATAACAAAGGACACAACCTGTATAAAACGTCTTGCTGTTAGGCGCTGTCATCTACAATCCTCCTTAAAATGGATTAAGTAGTTCTGTCTATTGCAAAACTGGCCGGACCATCTTATATATTTCTGCAAAACGCCAGATTGCATATATGCCACCTTTTGACCCAGTTCCGGATTTTTGCCAGGGTGCCATTTTCTTTGATTTAATGCCTCCTTTCAAAGTTAAATATAAAATACCATGTCGTAATGTATATTTAAGCATAACGCACGGTAAAGTTTACTTTTGGATTATTGTGCAAAGCAATACCCAGGAAGTGTTGGAAACATTATTCCTTTATTGTCTTTTGGGGGTTTTCATTTTGTTATACTCAAATGTATAATAATTGTAGAATTATTCAAAAATTACACAATGGCTATAATTTTTAATTATTATTCAAGGCATTTCCTTCGGTATATATAAGCAGTTTAATATAGAGCACCAGCAACATTTATACCAGTAAAATAGATTCGAAAATAATCGTCAACACTCCCTTTTGATTGACTACAGAATTCAGAAGAATATAAGTGAGCCTTGGGTTCGGAAGGGGTTATTCCCCTACCGAACCCTTA
>CBEULQ010000545.1:0-2776 GCA_965543975.1 uncultured Desulfocucumis sp.
CCCCTCCGCAGGTCTCAATCCCGTCACTCACCAGGTAGATGATGTATTTCGCCCCTTCTTTCTTCTGGGCGTACAGATCCTGCCCGGCAGCAATCAGGCTGTTGGCGATGGGCGTCCAACCCCGGGGAGAAAATCGCTGCAGTGAATCGATAAAGGCTTTTTCCTCATAGTAGGAAATCGGGTAAACCAGTTCCGTTTGCGAACCTTCTGTCCGATCTTTTTTGGATGGGCTTCCTTTATGGCCAAATACACGTAAACCCACCTGTGTTCCGTCTGGCAATTTAGCCATAAAATCCTTGATCGCTTGTTTGGCCAGGTCCATCTTGATCCCACCCGGAACGGAACCCGCCATGCTTCCGCTGCAGTCCAACACCACCTCCACCATTAGGTTAGAATCCAACTCCCCTGTCTTCGGCGCATTGGGATCTATTTTCAGCATCTGCTGCCTGTAGCCTGAATCTTCCAGGGAAGCGTAGGCATCTTTATAGTTTGTATAGTTCTCACCAACCAGGCCGAGGATGTATCCGTATGCTTCTTCTGGTGAAAGCTCCCTGGGTATTTGCCGCAAATGCTCCTGAACAGCTTTCTCGTCATAGCGATCTCCGGCGAAGGTGCCTTTCTCCTTGTAAGCCAGGATCTCCTCCAGCGTCATGGGCGGCGAGTGTAATTTCTCTTGTCCACCAGATTCCTTTAATCCCAGGTGTTTCGCCTGGTAAAACATGAAACCGGTAACCAACACCGTCACGCAAACCAACAACAACGCCAAACTTCTGATCCGCACAATTCAGCACTACCCCCTTCAAAAACAACTAACCAGTAGTGCTTTACTACTGGCTGCCAATCAGGGATTCATCTATTATTTTCTTGGTAATAAACAAATCCTGTTCCATCTGGTAATTACTTAACATATTTAAACGATTGACTATTAATTCGTTTACGACGGACCAATTTTTATAGTCCATCCGCTCTTGCAAGAAAACAAGAGCCGTCTTAAGGCGATTACTTTCCCTTATGTATGTCTCAGACATGGACAGATTAGTCTTCCAAAGCAGGTCTCTGCCTTTACTTCCCTGATCAGGCCCGCCTTCGTTTTCTTCCAGGGAAATATATACTTCCTGGTATTGAGTATATGTTTCTCCCACCAGGCCGAGTATGTAGGCGTAGACCTCTTCTGGGGAAAGATCTCTGGGCAAATTCCACAGCTGTTCCCGCACGGCTTTTTCGTTATAGCAATCCCCGGCAAAGTTCCCTTCATTCTTGTTGGCCAGGATTTCCTCCAGTGTAGTGGGAGGAGGATGTCTTGCCTTGTCGTTCATACAGCCGGTAACAAACACCATCACGCACACCAATAGATAAACCATGCTTCTGATTCTTAAAACATGCGTCACTGAAACTCAACTCCTCCCAACAATGATGATCCATCCTTTAAATGAAAATCCGCCTTAGATAAGAAGTATATTAACTCCTTGTCCTGGCGGACATCTTTTCGCCCCTGTCAGAACTACGCAAACCACCCTCTTTGCCCCGTTTACCTGTGCCGCCCTTGTCATACAATCTCCCTCTCCAGTCACGTATAGAAGCCTGGTATTGAGCTTGCCATCGACCGACTAATTTTTCCTTCTCTTCTCTGGGTAGATCCGCTAACGCCGGCGGGTCAGGAACCTTGGCCATAGCCCGCGCGTATTCAATAAATTTGCTGCGCAATTCTGATATTTCCCCTGGTGAATAGTTTCTACTTAAGCCTGCCATTATAGCTTTAACGCTGGCGTAAGGGTTCACATAACCAGCCATATTTATTGCCTCTCGTGCCAGTTGAAAGGCTTGCGCAGTGTCGCCCAGTTCCAGCGCCTGCCGAATTTTAAGCACCGCCGGCCCGGGCACTCCAGACATACCGCTTTTAAGCATATGAAACTCATATTCGGCCCGGCCAACTGCTTCACTAGGAGTTACCATATCGGCTTTCTCTTTTGCCTGTCCGGGACATGGGTGCTGTATTGTCGTTGCCTCCGGTATGTACAGGGCACACACCCACTGATCCCAGAAAAGGCCTATTTCCCGGGCCGCCCTGCGAAGTAGGCTAACTATCTCTTTGTCTCTTAGCTCTTTCCTTACAGCATGAATGTATGTGTTTGATTCTTCTCGTTCGCGGCGTTTTCTCTCGCGGTCCCTTTGCCTGGCTTCTGCTGTTTGCTTGCGCTCCATGTCCTTTTGACGGCGTTTGCATGCATTTTCTTCTTTGCGGCGGCTGCGTTCCATTGAGTATGCTACTTTGTCGTAGTTTTTCAACGCCTTTATAACAGCTACCTTCGATACACCTATCTGATTGGCTATCTCTGAACCGGTTTTTACACAAAGGTAATATGCGTTTAGATACACATCCAGGTTTACTTTTTGTGTCGGACATATTGTTAGAGACACTTCATCCCACATCCTTCCGTCCCGCCTTTGGCCGGACCAATGGTAAAAAAGATTTCGTAATAATTGTGTTTAACAAGGATAGTCTTTTTTAACGCTGATAAAGAAAGGTGTGATGGTTTTTGAAAGAGTAGTAGTTCGTGGTGAGAATACCAAAAGATACCGACAGCTATTTGTTAACCAAATCATTAAAGTGAAAAATATGGTATACTATCCTAAACAAGCTTAACAATTAATTACCCATGAAGTTCGTAATAGCCGAACTTATTTGGTTTTCATTATAGTTCGGCATTCCCTAACCGTCAAGGGGTCTTTAAATGATTTCTAAAGTTTTTTCAGAACGTCTCAAGCAATTAAGAAA
>CBEULQ010000546.1:0-2775 GCA_965543975.1 uncultured Desulfocucumis sp.
ATGGAGAGAAATTTGGCGCGTATCAACCGGGTCATGGATTACATTGAGACAAACATAAACAAAGACCTCTCTTTAAGCAAGCTTTCCGAAATCGCAAATTTCTCTCCATATTACTTCCACAGAATTTTCCGGGCTATGGTGGGTGAAACCTTAAATCAGTATATGCAAAGGATTCGTATTGAAAAGGCGGCCGCCCAGCTCATTAACAACCCCAAAAAGAGCATTACCGAAATTGCCTACGACTGCGGCTTCTCAAGTTCAGCCACCTTTGCCAGGGCATTCAGGGAAACATTTAATATGTCCGCCAGTGAGTGGCGTTCGGGTGGATGTACTAGAAACCGCAAGAAATGCAAAACGGAAAGCAAAGGAAGTCAAAACCACAGCAATATACGCAAAGAAACGGATTTCTCCTCCTATTACACTAATGGTATAACACAAAACCGTGTAGGGAGGATGATTGATATGAAAAATGAGAAGCAACTCCAGGTCGAAGTAAAGGACATTCCGGATTTCCATGTTGTTTACCTAAGGTATATCGGCCCTTATAAGGGGGACGCCCAGCTTTTTGAGGGGCTCTTCGGCAAACTGATGAGGTGGGCCGGCCCCAGGGGCCTGTTGCGTTTCCCGGAGACCAGGGTCTTAGCCGTATATCATGACAACCCGGAAATTACTGATGAGGACAATCTTAGAATCAGTGTCTGCATTACCGCGCCGGAGGACACTCCCGTAGACGGGGAAATAGGCAAAATGGTTATTCCCGGGGGCAAGTATGCTTTCGCCAGATTTGAAATTGCCACTGAAGAGTACCAGGAAGCCTGGGATATGGTATGCAGCCTCTGGTTGCCGGAAAGCGGGTATCAACCAGACGACCGCCCCTGTTTTGAGCTCTGCCATAACAATTATAAGGAACACCCGGAGCATAAGCACATTATCGATATCTGTATACCGGTTAAGCCGCTGTAGAATAGATAATTAGGCATTTAATAATATTTTTAAAGCTAACCGCTGCAATGCGGTTTATTTTTGAAAACCCGGGGTTGGCCCCGGGTTATGTTTTTTCCGGGCGCGTACAAAACAAAGATAATCGGAATAGCATAGTGATAAGGAGCAGATATTTAATTTTGCCAGGGAGGTTATTAAATATGATTAGCGGTATCAGCGCGCAGATAGTGGAAAAAACAATTGAACAGAACGGTATAAAAATTGTTTATCCCCAGGTTGCCGGGCTGCCGGACATGGAAGTTCAGGAGCAAATTAACCGGGCCATAGAGGGAACCGTTTACGCCTTGATTGCTGAACAAAGGGTGTGGCCTGACTCCGTTGGATTAAAAATTGCGGAAATGATTGGAACGTATGTAATAGAGGTAAATAAAAACGGTATCCTGAGTATCAGGTTTGAAAATTACATGTATCCCGAAATGGCAGCCCACGGCACAACCATGGTAAAATCCATCACCGTGGATTTAAAAACCGGTCAAATCTACACCTTGAGGGATCTTTTCCGGCCAGGTACAGATTACATTATGGTATTAAACAAATTAATCAGCCAGCAATTCAAGGAGCAGGGCATTCCCATGATAAAGGAATTCGACGGTATTACCATCCAGCAGGAGTTTTACCTGACTCCAACGGATCTGGTGATATATTTCCAGGCATACGAATACACTCCGGGTTATGTTGGCATACCCGAATTTAAAATTCCCTACCGTACAATAATCAACTACATCAACGAGGAAGGCCCCATAGGAAGGATATTGTCTGACAGAAAAATAAGTTAAGGGCCAGGCTCTTAACTTATTTTAACTTATTTATTTTAGCGTTATGTTGACAACGGTACCCTTCTACAATATAATACATCTGTAAAATATCAGGCGATGACGGGGACAGTAGATTCGCGTCGGACAGCTTTGCCAGAGAGGAAGCGCCAGGGGCTGGAAGCGCTTTCAGGGCTGAAAGCGGATTGAAGACCACCCCGGAGCTGCGGTCGGAAAGCCCATCATTGATGGGCGTTAAGGCATGACGGGTGACGGCCGGTATACCGTCATTAAGAGGGGCTTAAATATTTTATGCCCAACTAAGGTGGAACCGCGGAACTCCCGTCCTTTTGGACAGGAGTTTTTTTGTTTGCTTTAAAAGGCTTTCGGCATTTTATGTCATCGCAATTTTCAACCCAATTAATAATGGAGGTTAAATACAATGGTCAAGGTTACTTTGAAAGACGGTTCGGTAAGGGAGTATGAAAAGGGAACCACCCTGCTGGACATAGCCAAGGATATCAGCGGCAGGCTGGGCAAGGAGGCGCTGGCGGCGTCGATTGACGGCAGGCTGGTGGACCTGGGCGTACCACTGGATCGGGACGCCCAGGTGGAGTTTTTTACCTTCGATAGTGAAGAGGGTCGCCAGGTGTTCCGCCACAGCACCTCCCACGTGCTGGCCCAGGCGGTGCAGAGGCTTTACCCCGGCACAAAACTGGCCATAGGTCCCGCCATAGCCGAAGGTTTTTACTACGACTTCGATTCCCCGGAGACATTCACCCCGGAGAAACTGGCCAAAATAGAGGCCGAGATGGAGAACATCATCAAGGCGGACTTACCATTTAGTAGATTCGATTTATCCAGGGAGGAGTCCCTGGATAAATTTAAAAAAGCCGGGGAGAATTACAAGGTTGAGTTAATAAACGACTTACCGGCGGATGCGGATATTTCCTGTTACAGCCAGGGGGATTTTACCGATCTCTGCGCCGGACCCCACGTTCCCTCCACGGGCAGGCTTAAG
>CBEULQ010000547.1:0-2774 GCA_965543975.1 uncultured Desulfocucumis sp.
GATGTGTAACTTATAATGTTCCCATAGATCCTTACACAAATTACCATTTTATATTATTATCACTGATTTTTTTTGTCTATAGCTTATTACCAAAAAATGCAAAATGTTGTCTATTTCTTGCATAAACGTGTCTGAATTTGCAGGGGGTGTATAAATTTCTATCCATTTTAACAATTTATAATCGTAAGGCTATTCTGTTTTAAAGAGGGGAACCACTGATGGGTGAAAAAAAGATTTCTCTTAAAATACAGGGGATGGAGTGTGCAGCCTGCGCCGGAAAGATAGAGCGCCAACTGAAAAAAATTGATGGAGTTTCTGACGTAGCGGTTAACATTGCCGTGGAAAAGGTCACTGTTGGTTACGACCCCGTGAGGGTCGGCGCGGATGTATTAATCAAAGCGATAACCGATCTGGGCTACCGGGTGCCCACGGAGAGGGTGGATTTAAAAATTAGCGGCATGACCTGCGCAGCCTGCGCGGCCAGGGTGGAAAAGGCATTGGGCGGCGTGGAGGGAGTATTCCGGGCCAACGTGAACTTTGCCGTGGAAAAGGCCACAGTTGAATACAACCCCGCCCAGACCGGCCTGGAAGATTTAAAAAGGGTGGTAGAGGAAGCGGGTTACAGGGCGGCTGAAGGTGACAAACGCTTTGACGTGGACAAGGAAAAACTGGAGCGGGAAAGGGAAACCAGACGCCAGCTTTATCTTCTGACCCTCTCGGCGCTACTGTCACTTCCCCTTTTGGCGGTAATGTTCGCCGAATTGTTTAAATTCCACCTTCCACCAATACTGCACAACAAAGTTTTTCAGTTCGCTCTGGCCACACCTGTCCAGTTCATTGCCGGTTACCAGTTTTATCGTGGGGCATACAAATCTTTAAGGCACGGCAGCGCCAATATGGACGTGCTGATTGCTTTGGGCACATCCGCGGCATATTTTTACAGCGCGGGAGCCACATTTTTTTACCGGGGCCACGTTTACTTTGAAACCGGAACTATAATCATTACCCTGATAATTTTGGGCAAATTGCTGGAAGCCGCTGCCAAGGGGCGAACTTCCGAAGCCATTAAAAAACTTATGGGCCTGCAGGCAAAAACCGCCCGGGTAATCAGGGACGGGCTGGAAAAGGACATACCAGTGGAGGATGTGCAGGCCGGCGACATGGTTCTTGTCCGGCCTGGCGAAAAAATACCGGTGGACGGTGTAATAGAGGATGGTTTTTCCACGGTTGACGAATCCATGCTGACAGGTGAAAGCTTGCCGGTGGACAAACGTTCCGGGGATGAAGTAATAGGGGGTACCATTAACAAACACGGCATTTTTAAGTTTAAAGCCACAAAGGTTGGCGCCGAAACCGCGCTGTCACAAATTATTAAAATAGTGGAGGAGGCCCAGGGCTCAAAAGCTCCCATTCAACGGCTGGCGGACATAATATCGGCATATTTCGTGCCGGTGGTGGTGGGCATAGCAATTATAGCTTTCCTTGCCTGGTACTTTATTGTCGATCCCGGCAACCTTGCCCTGGCCATGATTAATTTCACCGCTGTGCTGGTGATCGCCTGTCCCTGCGCCTTAGGACTGGCAACTCCAACCTCCATAATGGTGGGCACCGGACGCGGCGCGGAAAACGGCATTTTGATCAAGGGTGGGGAGCACCTGGAAAAAGCCCACGCATTGAATGTCATCGTTCTTGACAAAACCGGAACTATCACCAGAGGTGAACCGTCACTGACCGATGTATTAATGACCAATGGTGAAGTGGACGAGAGGGAACTGCTGCGATTGGTTGCCTCGGCGGAAAGGGGATCGGAACACCCCTTGGGCGAGGCCATTGTTAAAGGAGTCAGAGATAGAGGAATTGAACCGGCAGAACCCCAGAGTTTTGAGGCCATACCGGGCCATGGCATTGTGGCGACAATTGACGGTGAAAACCTCTTAATTGGCAACCGCCGTTTGATGTCTTCGCGCAACATTGATATTGCTGTACTTGAGGGACAGGCAGATACCCTGGAAGGGGAAGGAAAAACCGCCATGCTGGTAGCCGTTAATAATAAACCGGCCGGGGTGCTGGCAGTAGCCGACACAGTCAAGGATACATCCGCCGAGGCAATCCGGGCTTTAAAAGGAATGGGCATTCAAACCATTATGATCACCGGCGATAACCGGCGTACCGCCGGGGCCATCGCCCGGCAGGTGGACATTCCGCCGGAAAACGTCCTGGCCGAGGTGCTGCCCCAGGATAAGGCCCGGGAGGTTAGCAGATTAAAAGAGCAGGGAAAAGTGGTGGGTATGGTGGGGGACGGTATAAATGACGCCCCCGCCCTGGCCACTGCCGATGTGGGTTTTGCCATAGGCACGGGAACAGACGTGGCTATGGAGGCTGCGGACATAACTCTAATGAAGGGTGATTTGAGGGGTGTAGCCGCCAGTATAAAACTCAGCAGGGCTACAATGAAAAATATAAAGCAGAACCTTTTTTGGGCACTCATATATAACACCCTTGGTATTCCCATAGCCGCCCTTGGTTACCTTTCACCGGTTCTGGCCGGGGCTGCCATGGCTTTTAGCTCCGTTTCAGTGGTGTCCAATGCCTTGAGGCTGAAACGCTTTGATCCATACAGGGATTTCCGGAGATCTAAAAGAATTCTCCGCAGTTCCCGGCTGGTGCCAGCTCCCGCCAGACGCCCGAAATAAATTAAGGGACATTAATCCTTTGTAAACAGGGACGGTTGACACTATCTTAATTTTTGCAAAAGATTGATAATAATAGCGCAT
>CBEULQ010000548.1:0-2771 GCA_965543975.1 uncultured Desulfocucumis sp.
CCGGCAAAAAGTCAGTTACCCGTTCTACTTGGCTGCTTATTATTTCTTCCCGTTTAACATGGTCGTTAACGAGCATATCCAGCAGCCTGGCCGTTTCCCGCATATCACTTTCATCTATCAGGTAGCCGGCACCTCCAAGTACCTCCGGTACGGCTGCCCGATCAAGGGCGACAATGGGGACTTCCATGTACATTGCCTCGATCAGCGGGATGGAAAATGCCTCATACTCGCTCAGATTTAAAAATATATGGGACAGTTGGTAGTAAGCCAGGAGTTGTTTGAAAGAAACGCGGCCGGTTAGAAAGACATTCTTGATATCCAGTTCTTTAATTAAAGCCAACAGTTTCTGACAGTACCCGGGATGTGACGAAAAGCTTCCCACCAGGAACAAGCGAGACTTGGGATTAATTTTTTTATGATAGTAATTGAAGATCGATATGGTGTTTTCCAGTTTTTTATTCGGGGTAATCTGGCCTGCAAAAAGAATGTTTGTATAGCCGTCCCTATACTTTTCCAGCAACTGCATATCGGGCTTCTGCTGATATTCCCTCAGGTCTAAGGGTAAGGGCAGAACCGCGGTACGTCTAAAACCCGCTTCATACAATTCTTTTTCAAGGTAGTTCGTAGTGGTAAAGGCAAAAGTAAAATAGCTTTTCAATTCTTTTATTTCATTAAGCCCTTTAAGCAGGTCAACCTGTACCTCATGATTTTCGAAATACTCCGGTGGCATAATTCCATGGTAAAATAAAAATTTTCTTTTTGCTTTTAAATCAGTCAAGGTTTGACATGCCTTGGACCCCATAAACATATGGTAAATGATGTTTTCTTTTCTTTGCGCCTGCATGGTTTCCGTGAAAATATCCGACTTAAAACCAATATCGTAGATTATTTTTTGTAAAACCAAAGCGATGTCGCTAATGTCATACCCGTAGCGCATGGCAGGGATAATTTGGTCTATTCGCATCCTAGGCCTGCCTCCATTTTTTTCATTATATTCACTTATGCTAGAAGATCCAGCAGCCTTTTTTTCGCTGCCTCATTATCAAAAAAGGCCAGCTGGGATTCCGCGTAAGCCGTTACTTCTTCATAAAAGCTGCTATTATTAATAAGCTCTTTAGCCAGTTTCACTGCCCCGTCAATGTCCTGGCTATTTACGCAAAGGCGTGGGAAAAGTGCTTTTTGCGTATAAAAGTTATCTGGAGCAATGCAGGGCATTCTCACTGCAGCGCAGTCAAGGGCAAACCTCCCCCAGATTTGCCGGTAATCCAGATGCAGACCCATGAGGGAGTAGTTTAAATTGGATATATAATCTTCCCAGCGGGGTGTATAGCTGAAATAAATAGGCGGTATCGGCATATATTTTTTCATCATACGGATATACTCCATATCCTCCCGAATCCACACATCCACAACCCCCGGCAAGCCGATTTCCGACAGGGCCGCTATATTGACAATGCCGTTCCGGTTAAAGCTCTTACCCGTGCCGCACCCCACGTGGATTACCTGTTTTTTTTCAACCGGGGGACAGAGTTCCTCCCGGACTCTCTTCAGGGGAAACGGAACTCCCACCATCCCCACCGGCCTGGAGGTCAATGTCTTTATGATGGGAATGTCATATTCGTGAGTGACACCCACTGCATCGGCTATATTTAAAAGCTCAATAAATTTCACCTGCTGTTCCCCCGGGAGGGAGGTAAAATGCTCCATTTCGCCATCTAAAAAAGCGAGAACCCGTGCCGTCGACTGTCTTTTTATTTTTATGCCGACCTCAATTATTGCATCGCGCACAGCCACCATTACCAGGTCGAATTCGCTGAAGAATTCATAGGGTAAGTCGTAAAAACCGAGATCAAAAAAAAAGCCGTTGTAATGAGTCCCCTTCATTATCGTAGCCCACTGGGTAATCCGGTGAACCTCGTCGGTGAGAATTTTGCCGTCTGAATCACTCAGGGGCATCAAACTAATTAAACAGAACTTCATGACTTCACCTCGTTAGCTAATAAGGTTAAGCAGCCTCTTTTTGCACTTCTCATAGCTGAAGAGTTCAATTTGCGATTGGGCGTAGGAAACGGTTTCCTCATAAAACCCGGCATCGGACACCAGTTTCTTCACCAGCGCCGCCGCCCCCTCAATGTCGTGATGGGGCACACACAAACGGGGAAACAGAGTCTTTTGCGTATATGAAGAAGGGGGCGCCACGCATGGCATCCTGACGGCGGCGCATTCAATGGGGAACCTACCCCAGGTATAACAATAATCCAGGTGCAGGCCCAAGAGAGAATAATTGGCCTGAGTAATATAATGGTCCCAGCCTGAGTTATTCTCCCTGAATTTAATCTGTGGAAGCGGTACATATTCTCTTATGGACTGGACATATTCCATTTCCACCGGGTCCAATATATCTACTACACCCGGCATCCCAATCTTAGACAATGCCACTAGATTGACCAACGCGTTCCTGTTATGAATAAAAGATGACCTGATGCTGCTTCCCAGTTCTATTTCTCCCCGTTTCTGGACATGCGGGCACAACTCGCGGACTTTTTTGAGCGGGAAAGGCAGACCAACCAGGCCCACGGGTTTGTAGGTCAGTGTCTTGAAAAACGGGATGCTTTCGTCGTGAAGTACCGCAACAGCATCAACCATATTTAAAAGTTCTACCATCCTGGCCTGTAGAATGCGGGGGGTATAGGAGGTGAAATGATCAACTTCACCATCAAGGAAAATCACCACTTTTGCTTTTGATTTCTTTTTTATCTTGATGCCCACCT
>CBEULQ010000549.1:0-2764 GCA_965543975.1 uncultured Desulfocucumis sp.
ATATGTCCAAAGCAGTTAAAGCGAAAATCAAGCCAGATTCAATAATATTAAATACAAACTCATATGGTAGAAACACGTTGTATAATACTGCATTTTGGGGATTGTGCCTTTTTTTGTTTCTACCTCCGTTCTTCAGGGGACTGTTTTTCAATACGGAACAATACAAGGCGCTGTTTTTTGCCACAATAATTTTCCTTCTGGTTTGGATCTGGATTTTCCAGAAGGGTCAGCCGGTATTTTTCCATAATCCCTTGGATTATATAATTATTTGTTTGCCGTTAGTTTACTTGGCCGCTTCTTTTAAAGCAGTAAACACCGGAACGGCAGTGGACGAAGTTTTAAAGAACGCTTTATACTTTATGGTATATTGGATGGTCGCAAGACTGGTCATTAACTTAAATGATGCGATGAAACTGCTACGGGTAGTGTATGCGTCTGCCGTTGGTGTGGCGCTGGCGGGGTTATTTACGGCAACTGGATTAATTAATATTAAAGATGGTTTTTTAAATGGGCGAATTTATTCATCGTTTCAGTATCCCAATGCGCTGGCGAGCTTTTTAATAGCCGCTCTGTTTATTGGGCTGTATCTTTGGCTAAAAGATTCTAATTTAAATGCAGATAAAACTTATCAAAAAAAATCTATTCCAGGTGAACAAATATTCCAATCATCGATCCCTTATATATACACTCTGTTTACATACATAATTTGTGTTGCGCTGGTTGGGACCCGTTCAAACGGCGGTTTTCTGGTCTTGCTGGTATTTCTTGGGGTATATTTCGCCGGTATAAAGGGTTCAGACAAATTAAGGGTTTTTGTTCATCTGACATTTACCCTTCTGCCTGCGGCAGGGGCGGCATTATTGTTCATTCAAAACGCTGTTGCAGCTAAGCACAGTAACGCCTGGCTATGGGTGCTTGCCGGAGCATTTATTACTGCTGGTTTGCAATACATAAACGCAAGACTGTCTAAAAGCGGATTCTGGGATAAATTATGGAGCAAGAAATGGATTATCTCTATTGCGTTAATTGCATTAATTGTGGCGGCGGGTGCGTTTGCTGTTAATTATGCCAATTCAAACCAGGAACTGATAAATAAAACCCTGGCGGAATTCCGTCTGAGAAACGCCACGGAGCGGATGTATTTTTACTCGGACGCTTTAAAGATGGTAAAAGAGCGCCCCCTACTCGGCTGGGGTGGCGGCGGCTGGCAGGAGGCCTATCGCGCTTACCAGGGATATTTGTACAATTCCAATCAGGTGCATAGCTATTATTTGCAGGTGCTGGTGGAAACGGGCGTTGCCGGATTAGCGGTGGTGCTGGGGATTTGGGCAATCTTTTTGTATATAGCACATCGGCTATACCGGAGACTTGCAGTTGAGGCGACTGAAAAACTTCTCATCTGGACCGTATTTATCGCCGCCCTGGGCATCGGGGCACACGCATTAATCGACTTTGACCTTTCTCTTTCCGCACTTGCAATCGTTCTCTGCACTCTATGGGGCATTTCGTCGGGTCTTTACAATGCATTTAATGAAAAACATAACCCTGCCGTAAGAGATTCAATAACGTTTAAAAGGAAAAACGGAGCTGATCATAATAAATACATAAAAAAATATATGTCAACAGTTTTGGTTTCCATTGCATGTATGGCAATTTTATTTACCACTGCCAATTTCTCTTACGCCATTGGAGATACCGCCCAGGCAAAAGAGATGCTGAAACGGGGAGATGTAAAAAGCGGCACCTCCCTGCTGGAATCCGCAGCCCGCAAGAATCCGTTCAGCGCCGAGTACAATGCAACCCTGGCAAATTTATATGAACAACTGGGCAAAAATGACTTGGCCGTCGAGCAAGCCCGGCAGGTTCTTGACAAAGCCTCTTACAATTCTGTAAATTATGCAGTGCTGGCCAGGTTATGCGTAAAGACGGGTGAGTACGATAAAGCTGAATCCTATGCAGACAAAGCTCTAAATAATGCACCGTTTCAAATTTCCTGGTATGAATTCCTTGCCCAGACTTATTTCACATCGGGTTACAGCCTGATGGCCAAAGGGAAGAAACAAGAGGCGGTCAAATACCTTGAAAAAACAGCTGATGTTGAAAATTTGATTAACAAAAGGGTAGCGGGACTTGGCCAGGTAGAAAAGCAATTGTGGAATGTCGCCCCGATGCTGGCCCCCACCCCAATTTTAAATCTATATTCGGGGGCATCGTTGTGTTTAACGGGGGATTATCCGCTTGCCGAACAAAAACTCAATATTGCGCTTTCCTCTGAGCAGATCAGGGGCGAGGTACTGACCTGGCTAAGCATAGTGAAGGAAAAGCAGGGCAAAATTGCTGAAAGCAATGAATTATTGGGTGAGGCGCTTGAACTGTCGCCAAAAGCAAGGGAACAGGTTGAACAGACAAAGAAAGTAATGGGCATTTGATCATGTTATATCCTATATCAATATTACCGGTACAAATACCGGCGGGCAGGGTTTTACATTGAAATATAAAGCGGTTATATGTTTTTCGGCCATAGACTGGAACTTTCTGAGACAACGGACCCATTATATTATGGAAGGCATGGCGGCGAGGGGGCTAAAAACACTCTTTGTGGAAAACACCGGGGTAAGAAATCCCAGGCTCAGTGACTTTAACCGGATCTTTAAACGGCTTAAAAATGCGGCAGATACGACTTTTATCAACAATACTGTTCCAGGCAACATGGAAATATTCTCGCCCTTTGCCATACCATTTCCTTATAACAAGTATGCCATTC
>CBEULQ010000550.1:0-2763 GCA_965543975.1 uncultured Desulfocucumis sp.
ATTATTTTTATTTCTAAAGTCCCGTTCAATGATATACATCCTTTTTGTTAAAGAAACAGAAATATTCTCCTTTCTGTAACGGCTTGGGGTAACCTTAAACATTTTTAGAAAGTCCCGGGTGAATTGTTCATGGGAATTGAAACCATATTGCAGGGCAATATCCAACACATTGCAGTCTGTTTTTTCTAAAGCAATGGCGGCTTCGGAAAGCTTTCGCCCCAGAATATATGACTTTACGGTCTGATTGGTCACAGCCCGGAAAATGCGATAGAAATGCGTAGGAGAAATGTAATGGTGGGATGCCAGTTCCTCCAAGGACAGTTTCCGGTGTAAATTGGACTCGATATATTGTAGGGTTTCATTGACTATTTCAATGTAATTCATGGACTCCCTCGCCAGGTAACAAGGCAGGCTTTGCGTTGTTCCTCTCCAAATCACTGAACGGTTTAGGTATGTGAGTCAAGTAGTAATAATTCCCATATGTAATAATTTCCACATGGAATCAAGTACTCCTTTTTGAGTGTACTCCGGGAGTAAAAGTTGTCTACATTGGTGCACACTACGATAATATGAAAGATAAATTGAAACGGCAGCCCGTTAAAGAGCCGCCGGCAAAATAAGTATAGTTATTAATTTTTCAACCGTTAAAACTCCAAGGCCAAGGAACACACTCATGGTAACCCCCTGTGGAACAGCGCGGCTTCCCGGGCGATGGTGATTACCGGGTCGTCAGGTTTGCAGGCTCACTTATATATTCAGGCACCTTGAACCTCCCCCTTGGAAGGCAGTCCTATACCGGCAGCCCTGGTTGCCGGTATGTCAATATTGGGAAGCCCCGGTGCGGGTTCGGTATACGGCCGGTTGATAATCCAGCGCTGGGCAAACATGCCCGGAACGTGCATAAGTTTGCTGAACGGTAAAATTATTAGCAGCATCTGGACCAGGAGCAAATGAATGGCAAACAAAGGATTATGCAAAGCTTCAGCGCCAGCCGGGATGGGTTGCAACATAACCAGGTAGGTTATATATTCCTTAACAGGCTCGTAGTGAATATTCCATTCGGGGATAAAGCGCATCAAATTACCGACGGATACTATTGATATTAACAGAATCAAGTGCAGGTAGTCGCTGGTAACGGAAACCTGTCTGACCTTTTGAAGGGCGAAGCGCCTGTAAAGAAGGTACAGCAAGGCAAAAAACATGATAACGCCGAAGGTCATGCCCAGCAGGTTGGACATAGCTTCACTTAAGCCTTCGGACGCGCCAAAGTATACGAACTCCATGCCCAAAGTATAGATACCCACCGCATGTCCGCCCAGTATGGAAAACAATGCGATGTGCATGGTCCACGCGCCCAGCCACAGGGCGAAGTCCGACTTAAACAGGCTCCGGAAGAAAATAACTTCGCTGCCGAAAACAGTGGCGGCCTGTGTATTCGTCTTGGGAAAGGGCGACAGTGTAATGTTGTGCACTATGCGCGCTCCGGCCCAGCGGCCCAGCCGGTAAAGTATACCCAGCGTAAACACCGTTATGGTAATATAGGGCATTATCTGCATGATGAAATAGGCCGCTACTTGGTTATTTTCCACTGAAATCCACCTCTCGGTTTTTACCTAAAAGATAACCTAAGATGGACCGAAAAATCTTGAGGTTTTTTACCATAATCAATTCAAAGGACAGGTACGTGTAAATAAAACTTCCCGGTTTGTAAGTAATCCATATTAAATAACTCAAAAGATCTGAGGCCGGTATTATTATATCGCCTGAGCTGCAGCGGAGCGCCGCTGCGGTGCAGGCGATTTTTTGGGGCTGCCTTTAAAAGGTTTACATAATGATTTGACAACCTAATATCAATATATTGTTATGCAAATGTATTAAGAAAATGGAAAAACAAGTGGCAAAACAATATGAAAATTAAAGAAAATGTGAGAAAATTGACATTGTAAAGGTTTGCAATTGATATAAACAATGAAATATAATCAAAATAAACTAAATATAGCCGATGCTGGAGTGGTAAGGTACAGTTTACGGCCGGCCTTATACAGCGTGGAGAACGGTTGATGACAGGGGGAGAAACTATGCAGCTCAACAGGGAGGCGCTTCGTGTTATTGCGAACTTTCCGGATGATTTGAAAATACCGGAGCCCCGGAAATATCCGGAAAGAATAATCCAGTTCGGTGAGGGCAACTTTTTAAGGGCTTTCGTGGACTGGATGATTCACCAGATGAACCAGCAGGGACTTTTCAACGGCAGCGTGGTGGTGGTTCAGCCTATACCCGGCGGATTGATTCCTGTCATCAACCGGCAGGATGGGTTATATACCCTTTTTTTGCGCGGAGTGCAAAAGGGGCGGGTGGTGGAAAAAAAACAGATTGTTTCTTCCATATCCCGGGGAATAGATCCTTACGAACATTGGGACGAATATCTCCGCTGCGCGGAAAACCCGGACATGCGGTTTGTTGTTTCCAACACAACGGAGGCCGGCATATCATACCTGCCGGAGGATTTTAATCCCATCAAGACACCGGTTTCTTTTCCCGGCAAGCTGACGGCGTTCCTTTACCGGCGTTTTGAATATTTCGGAGGTGATCCCGCCCGGGGTATGGTCATTATCCCATGTGAGTTAATTGACCGCAACGGCGACACCCTTAAAGGTATTGTGTTAAGATTGGCCGCCGAATGGAACCTGGGGGAAGAATTTGCGTCCTGGATCAGAAATCACAACTATTTTTGCAATACCCTGGTGGATCGCAATGTCACCG
>CBEULQ010000551.1:0-2755 GCA_965543975.1 uncultured Desulfocucumis sp.
GAACCTGTTTGCCATCCTTAATGGGTAAAGTCGTACCTATCGACATCAATGATGAAATGCGTAACTCGTACCTGGACTATGCCATGAGCGTTATCGTGGGACGGGCTCTACCGGATGTGAGAGACGGTTTGAAACCTGTGCACCGTCGTATTCTATACGCCATGCACCAGTTGGGCATGACCCCGGATAAACCGCATCGGAAGAGCGCCCACATCGTCGGTCAGGTAATGTCCAAATTTCACCCCCATGGCGACTCGGCCATATATGATACCCTGGTCAGGCTGGCCCAGAATTTTTCCAGCCGGTATCCCCTTATAGACGGACATGGAAACTTCGGTTCGGTGGACGGGGATGCTGCCGCGGCGATGCGCTACACCGAGGCCAGAATGGCCAAAATCACCATGGAGATGCTGGCCGACATAGAAAAGGATACTGTGGATTTCATACCCAACTATGACGGCAGCGACAAGGAACCCACTGTTTTGCCAGCCCGTTTGCCCAATCTTCTGGTTAATGGTTCCTCAGGTATAGCCGTGGGCATGGCCACCAATATACCGCCGCACAACCTGGGGGAAGTAATTGACGGGGTAATTCATCTTATTAAAAACCCCAATTCTTCTTCAGAGGATTTAATGAAGATTATTAAGGGGCCGGATTTTCCCACCGCAGCCAAAATCATGGGGCGGGAAGGTATAAGATTAGCCTATACCACCGGTAGGGGCTCCATTAAGGTCAGGGCTCAGACAGCTATCGAAAGAATAGGTGCAGGCAAAAGCGCCATCATCGTTACTGAACTACCTTACGCAGTGAATAAAGCAAAACTTATTGAAAAAATAGCCGATCTGGTTAAAGAAAAGAAAATTGACGGCATCACGGATTTGAGGGACGAATCGGACCGCCGGGGCATGAGGGTGGTCATCGAATTGAGACGTGACGCCAAACCCCAGGTTCTGTTAAATCAGCTATACAAACACACCCAGATGCAGGAGACCTTCGGGGTGATCATGCTGGCCCTGGTCAATGGGGAGCCCAGGGTGTTAACCCTCAGGGAAACTCTTTACTTCTATCTTGACCACCAGAAAGAAGTCATTGTTCGCAGGACCAAATTCGATCTGGACAAGGCCGAAGCCAGGGCTCATATAGTTGAAGGACTGCTTATTGCCCTGGACCACATAGACGAAGTTATTAACACCATCCGTTCCTCCAGGACAGTAGAAACAGCCCGGGACGCCCTGATGGAGAAATTTCAACTGTCCAAGAAACAGGCAGAGGCTATACTGGATATGCGTCTGCAGAGGCTTACGGGTCTTGAGAGAGAAAAGCTTGATCAGGAATATGAAGATTTGAAAAACAAGATAGCCTATTTCCGTTCCGTTCTGGCTGATGAAGCGAAGGTATACGGCATCATTATCGATGAGTTGACTGAAATCAAAAAGAAATTTGCCGACCCCAGACGTACATTGATAACCGACGAAGATGTAAACATGGAAGTGGAGGACCTTATTCCGGAAGAGGATATGGTTATCACCATCACCAACCATGGTTATATAAAGAGAATTTCCTCAGATACCTACCGTAGTCAGAAAAGGGGCGGGCGCGGCATAACTGCTATGGAAACGAAGGCGGAGGATTTTGTGCGCCACCTTTTCATCACCAGCACCCATCATTATTTTTTGTTTTTTACCAACAAGGGCAAGGTATACAGGCTAAAGGTGCATGAAATACCCGAGGCCGGCCGGACAGCAAAGGGTACGCCTCTGGTCAATCTTTTATACATTGACCAGGATGAAAAAGTTACAGCGGTTATTCCTGTAAGGGAATTTGCCTTGGATATGTATTTGTTTATGGCCACCAGGCAGGGTGTTGTTAAGAAAACGGAACTTCGACAATTTAATACATCAAGGAGAGACGGTATCATTGCCATAACCCTTGATGAAGGCGACGATCTGGTGGAAGTGAAGCTAACCGATGGAAACCAGGAGATAATATTGGGCACCAGGGACGGCCTGGCAATTCGCTTTTCGGAAAAAGACGTTAATCCCTACGGACGGACCGCCCGGGGAGTTAAGGGAATAGCTTTACTACGTAATGATACAGTGGTTTCCATGGATACCATCAGGGAAGAGGCAAACGTGCTGGTGGTAACGGCTAACGGTTTCGGCAAGCGCACTCCGGTGTCGGATTACCGCCTGCAGACCAGGGGCGGCAAGGGAATAATCAATATCAAAACCTCCGGGAGAAACGGGGAAGTGGTTTCCCTGCAGGTCGTGCGTCCTGAAGAGGAAGTTATGATGATTACCGCCGAAGGAATTATTATACGCATAAGGGCTGGCGACGTATCAATGATGGGCAGGGCCACCCAGGGGGTTACCCTGATGCGCCTGGATGAAGGCGACAAAGTGGTGGCTTTAGCCATGGTCGGTTCGGAGGGAGAAGACACCGACAAATAAATTAACAATAACTTAATTATTACTTGACACCCGGCGGGGGCATATGCTATATTTATCAATGCCGCCGCCGGTTTGGCTGGTAAGATAACCAATAAATACCCTTGACCGGACAGGCTGCAAAATGTTAATATATAAAAGTCGCTGATGCGGCAGGCAGTAAATGGTTCTTGACCGTAGCATCAAAAAGTGATACGATTGAGAACGTCGCATCTGGCGAACCGGTCCTTGAAAACTAAACAGTAAGCAAGATGGATTAATGGCAAAAACCATAATCCTCGTCAAAGCAACAAGCCAAGCGAGGTAAT
>CBEULQ010000552.1:0-2754 GCA_965543975.1 uncultured Desulfocucumis sp.
AACAATGCCGACCATCATCACCGGCACCAGGAAGCTAAGGGTGGATACTATCCCCGCCAGACCGAACAGTACCGTGGCTGAGGCAAGGGTGGCCATTCCCAGGACCCCCGCCATAGGCGGCAGGTTGAACTGCTGCTGCAGTGAGGCTCCAGTTCCCGCCAGCATGGCAACAAAGGATCCAAAAAGGAAAAAGGTTATTACCGCGTCCACGGCAGTACCTAGAAATTTTCCGCTGGTGTAGTCCAGTATTTCCCGGTGTGTGCGGGCCTGAAGCCGTGCTCCCAAGTTCAGTACCAGCCAGCCGAAAAATATGAAAAGTGCTGAGGCCAACACCAGGGCTGGAAAGCTATTTAACCCGAATAAGGAAAAATACTGCAGAACTTCCTGGCCCGAGGCAAATCCTGCCCCGATGGTGATTCCGATATATGTTGCCGCTATCTGAAAGCCCTTTAGTTTTTTCTCCGCTGTTTTCATGGTATTAATATTTGGCACTGGCAGTCGTAATATGTATATTTTAAAGAGATACAGGAAAATAGGTCAGGGGACACGCCTCTCTTTGGAGCATGACTTTTAGGGTCGGAGGAATGTCCCCAACGTATCTGACTTTGGGGTCAGAGGAATGTCCCCAACTAATGTCTAACTTTGGGGTGAGGTATGTCCCCCAACTTTTGTCATTTTTTTTCTTTTTATATAGAATGTGCGCGAGAAGGATTATGTGCTTTAAAGAGGGAATACATGGTGGTAGAAAGGGGTGCCCTGAACATGAGCGAAAAAATTGAGTATTTGACACCTGTTTTTGTAGATGCCCACAGTCTTCCCGATGCATGGTATCAGTTGCAAAAAAAACTGTGGGAAATAGACGCCTATGAATATCCCGTTGAGTGGGGCAGTTACCCGGGGCAGTTGAGACGCGAATTCGATTTTGTCTGCTGCAGGATAAAGCATCCCGGCCTGAGGCCACTCTGTGACGATATGCCCCCGGGAATGAGCATTCCTCCGCCTACCACCATGGACAGAATTGAGGAATATTTCAGTACCTATATTTTAAACCCCCATGTGGGTGAAAACGAAAAATATACCTATGGGAGCAGGATCTGTATACAGGTGGACAGCCTGATACAAAGCTTTAGAGAGCAGGGCTTCGGTCATGTGAAATCCTGCATAGAAATAGCCAGACCCGAGGACCTGGTGGATGGAAAGTCACAGCCCTGCCTGCGCCTGATAGATATAAAAATAAGGAAGGATCGCATAACTAATGTATACAGGCTTCATTTCATAGTTTATTTCAGGGTGTGGGACCTGTGGGGCGGATTCCCCCAGAATCTGGGGGGGCTTCAGTTGTTCAAGGAGTGGCTGGTAGAGCAAATAGGAACTAATCCCAAGGATGGCTTACCCCTGGAGGATGGCGAAATGATCGTTATGTCCAAAAGCCTGAACGTAAGAGAGCACATGTTTGAATATTCAAAGGCAAGGGTTTACAGCAAATAGTTTTTAACCGGTTAAACCATGGTATTTGTGAAAGGGAAAAAGCATGGTGGATAGCTCATTGAATAAAAGTTTTCCTTTAATACTGGTGGTTGATGACGACAGGGCCGAAAGGCTTATGTTTAGGAATGCCCTGGAAAATGACGGCTATCAGGTGATAGAAGCGGAAAACGGTGTAAAGGCGGTGGAATTGTTTAAAAATTCCACCCCCCATATTATACTGATGGATTCAATTATGCCTGTTATGAACGGCATAGATGCGTGCCGGGTTATTCGTCGGCTTCAGGGTGGTAACAGGGTGCCGCTGTTGATGATATCGGAGTTGGAAGAAGATGAAATAATCCATAAGGCTCTAAATGCGGGAGCGGACGAATTTATCTGCAGGCCGGTGAACTTTTCACTACTGAGGCACAGGGTGAAGCTTCTACTACGTTCAAGGCTGGCGGAAGAATCTCTCAAATCCGATGCTGAAATAGGTCTGGCCAGACTGCAAGCCGTATTGTCCAGCATGCAGCAAGGATTGGTTTTTGTTGATGTCCTGGATAAAATAACGGAAATTAACCAATATGCATGTGATTTAGTGAAAAAGCCCAGAGAAGAAATTATAAATAATGCGCTTTGGGAAATATTGCCAAGCGATACCAATCAGCGGCTGAAAAGCGTGTTGGAAGATTATAAAACAGGTAGCAGCCTTACCCCTGTTTCCATACATAACTGGATAGGTCAGGATGAGTTCACCATAACAGTTCAGCCCGTCCAGAAGGATGATTATTACCTGGGCACTTTGCTTTGCGTGATTGATGTTTCTCCACTGATTGAAGCCCGCAGGGCATTGGAATTTGAAAAATGTCTGCAAGATAAAATATTGCAAACTGCGGCTACCGCCATTTACATAGTGAACAGTTACGGTGAAATAGTAAACGTTAACGACGAATTTTGCCTCATCACCGGTTTTGACCGGGACGAGATACTGGGGCGCCATCTCCTTATGCTCAAATCAAAATGCCAGGAAAAGTGCGTCTTTTTCGACAGCACCCGAATAGAGCCCATACTAAAGCACCAGTGCACCATTACCAGCAAGGACGGCCGTCTTCTGTCAATACTGAAAAATATAAATATACTCCGGGACGACAGGGGCCACTTCACCGGTGGGATTGTATCCTTCATAGACATTACAAAAATTGTAGAGGCCAAGGAAGAGGCCGAAAAGGCCAGGGAACATGCCGAGCACCTTGCCTCAGTGGACTACCTTACCGGAATTTTGAACCG
>CBEULQ010000553.1:0-2746 GCA_965543975.1 uncultured Desulfocucumis sp.
AGCAGGTACGTTGAACAATCCGCCTCTGAAAAGATAATTTTCAGGTTTCTTCACAAAAATGGGGAACTACGCTGGTTTGAGAGCACCTGTAAAACCTACCGGACTAAAACAGGTGAAATCCGGAGGGTTTTGGTTTCCCGGGATATCACCGAACGACAGCGCTATGAAGAAACAATTCGGCATCAGGCTTTTCACGACGCTTTAACCGGCCTGCCCAACCGCCTGCTTTTGAAAGACCGGCTGAAGCTGGCCATGGCCCATGCCAAGCGCAACAGTATTATGCTGGCCATGTTAATGCTGGACCTGGACAGGTTTAAACTGATAAACGACACGCTGGGACATGCCCTGGGAGACCTCTTGCTTCAGAGCATGGCGAAGCGCCTCACCGGCTCCCTGCGTGAAGACGACACCGTCGCCCGTCTGGGAGGCGACGAGTTCGTCATTCTGCTGCCTGAAATAGTAAAAATTGAGGACGCCGCCAAACTGGCACATAAAATATTGGAACTGGTGCGAAAACCCATCAAGGTGGATACCCACGAGCTGTACGTAACCACCAGCATCGGCATGGTGTTTTATCCCAACGACGGCAAGGATGTTGAAACTCTGCTGAAAAATGCAGACACAGCCATGTACAGGGCCAAGGAGCAGGGCAGGAACAACTACCAGCTTTACACCCCGGTCATGAACGCCAGGGCCTTCGAACGGCTTGCCCTGGAAAACAGCCTACGCCGGGCGTTGGAAAGAAACGAATTCGAGGTATACTACCAGCCAAAGGTTAATATAAAAAGCAATAAAATTGTAGGCATGGAGGCGCTGGTCCGCTGGCAGCACCCGACAAAAGGTTTGATTCTTCCCGGGGAGTTTATCCCCGTAGCGGAGGATACCGGGCTGATAGTACCAATTGGAGAATGGGTTTTACGATCCGCCTGCGCCCAAAACAAGGCCTGGCAGGAAGCCGGCTTTCCGCCCATGAGAGTGGCGGTTAACCTTTCCGCCCGGCAGTTTCAACTACAAAACTTGCCGGAAATGGTTGCCACGGTTCTTGGGGAAACAGGGCTGGACCCATGGTGGCTGGAACTGGAAATAACCGAAACCATCGCCATGCAAAATGCCGAATTCACAGTTAAAACCCTGAACGAATTAAAGGAAATGGGTATCCAACTCTCCATAGACGATTTCGGCACCGGATACTCATCTTTAAGTTACCTCAAACGTTTCCCCATCAACAAACTAAAAATAGACAAATCCTTCGTCAGGGAAATAAATACCGATCATGACAACGCTGCCATTGCCTCTGCGGTAATTGTTCTGGGTCAAAGCCTCAAACTTGGAGTAATTGCGGAAGGAGTGGAAACTAAAGAGCAGTTGAATTTCCTTAAGGATCACCAGTGCGATGAAATTCAGGGATATCTTTTCGGCAGGCCAGTTCCGGCAACAGAATTTGAAAACATGCTTTTAAAAGACATTGTTAATTAATCAGGAACCGCCCGCACCACGGTTCTGCTGCCCTCCAGCTTTACTATCCGCACCCTGGAGCCGGTCTGGATGTATTCACCGCTGGTAACCGCATCCAGACGCATTCCGTTAATTTCTATTGCGCCAGCCGGCCTTAAGGGGGTCAGCGCCGTTCCCACCATCCCCAGAGATATGGTAGGCTCAGGGACTGGAGCCACATAACCTGAAGCGTTGTTCTGTTTGTCCGATAAAGTAATGCGCTGCCAGAGTTTGAATTTTGAAAATAGTTTTACTCCCAGCACAAAGAGAATCACAGTGGCGATAAGAGCAACTGCCAGGGCAGCCGTGGCTTGTGTTAAATCCACGGACAAGAGCAATACCCCCCAGCCTATCAGTATTATTCCTGCCATGCCGGCCACTCCGAAACCTGGTATGATAAATACCTCCAATACCAGTGCAATAATACCCGTTATAAACGCCAGCACCGACAACCACGTCAACATTTCCTGCGTCAAATTAACCACCCCTATATAGTAACAATGCCCGGACGTTTTCCGCCGGGCATCAATGTCTGTTTTTTTATAGCTGGCCGTTAACGGCCGGTTTCGTTCAGCAACCGGTATTAATGGAATTTGCGCTTTCTGGCTGCCTCGGATTTCTTCTTGCGCTTTACACTGGGTTTTTCATAATGTTCATGTTTCCTGGCCTCCGCCAGCACGCCTGCCTTCTGACAGGTGCGTTTGAAGCGTCGGAGGGCGCTGTCCAGTGTCTCGTTTTTACCGACACGTACCTCTGCCATGCTTTTTCCCTCCCTCCGCCAGGCCGTAAAACCTGGTAAACCATATGAATAATGCACCACCCTGAAAATTAACAATACCATGTTATTATACTAAAAGATTTAAATAGCGTCAACGGGGAGGCATCTTTTAAAATCTCGCCCGCCTCCTCCTAGCCTGGGGGCCAGTGCAACGGTCTACCGGCCATAAGATGATAGTGAATATGAAAAACCAGCTGTCCGGCATCCTGGTTACAGTTGCTGATCAACCTGAAGCCCTTCTGAAGGCCTAGTTTTTTCCCCACTTCGGCAGCAGCCATCTGTATATCACCCAATAGCTTAATATCCTCCTCCTCCATGTCAAAAAAGGTGGGTATATGCTTTTTGGGGATAAGCAAGAGGTGCACAGGAGCTGCCGGGTGGATATCTTCGAAGACCAGCACGGTCTCATTTTCATAAACCACTTCGGCCGGAATTTCTTTATTTACTATTTTACAAAAAATACAGTCCTGCAAA
>CBEULQ010000554.1:0-2740 GCA_965543975.1 uncultured Desulfocucumis sp.
CTGTGCGGCCTTGCGGTTGGCGGATACGTGCTGATTAATTTTAATGAAATGGTAATGCGCATGGGGGCCCCCAATAAAACGGACCTGATTTTGGGAGGCCTCTGCATACTATTGGTTCTGGAATCCACCCGCAGGGCCATCGGTTGGCCTCTACCTTTAGTGACCGGCGTTTTCCTGCTGTACAACTATTTTGGAAATTATATACCGGGCACCTTCGGCCATCGTGGATATGACTTAAAACGTATAATCAACCAGATGTATTTAACCACGGAAGGAATATTCGGCGTCCCCCTGGGGGTTGTGGTAAGCATTGTTTTCCTTTTTGTATTATTTGGTTCTTTTCTGGAAAAAAGCGGCGGGGGCAATTTTTTCATCAACTTCGCCGTTTCACTTGCCGGAAGGGCCAAAGGAGGCCCGGCCAAAATCGCTGTAATCGGAAGCGGGCTTATGGGCACAATCTCCGGGAGCAGCATTGCCAACGTCGCCACTGTGGGAAGTTTAACCATACCCATGATGAAACGTGTGGGATACCGGCCGGAGTTTGCCGCGGCGGTTGAGGCCGGGGCATCCACAGGCGGCCAGATTATGCCTCCCATTATGGGCGCGGGCGCTTTCATTATGGCTGAATTTACCCAGATACCTTACGTGCAAATTATCGCCGCTGCCGCCATACCTGCCATATTGTATTACTTCAGCATATACATGAATGTCCACTTTGAGGCCTGCCGCACCAATATGGAAGGACTACCCGAAGATGAAGTTCCGAGAGTCAAACAAATTCTGCGGGACGGCTGGGTGTACATAATTCCCATTGTTTCACTGGTAGTAATTCTGATTATGGGATACAGCCCCGCCCGGGCGGCTTACATAGGCATTGCCCTGTTGATACTGGCAAGCATGCTGCGTTCCGCCACCCGCATGAAGCCTGTAGATATCCTGGACGCCCTCAAGGATGCGGGCATGACTTCTTTTTCCATCGTTGCGGCTTGCGCCTGCGCAGGCATGATTGTGGCCACGGTAAGCATGACCGGCCTTGGTATTAAATTTTCCAACATGATCGGCGCCCTTGCAGGAGGCAGGGAAATATTGGCTCTGGGGCTGACCATGCTTGCTTCAATTATCCTGGGAATGGCCCTGCCAACCACAGCCAATTACATTGTACAAGCATCCGTTGCAGCTCCGGCGCTGGTGGCCCTGGGCCTGCCGGTTCTCACCGCTCACCTCTTCGTGTTTTATTTCGGCGTATTTGCCGACATAACCCCTCCCGTTGCGCTGGCAGCCTACGCTGCGGCGGGAATCGCCAAAGCCAACCCGTTAATTACCGGTGTCCTGGCTTCACGAAACGTTATTGTGGCATTTTTAATCCCCTACCTGTTTGTTTATTTCCCGGCCCTGCTTGGAAAAGCCCCGGCCTCCCAGGTGGTAATTGTTACAATAACCGCCATGCTGGCCGTGGTGGCCTTAAGCGCCTCCTTCACGGGTTTCTTCCGCCGGAAGTGCAGGTCTTTCGAAAGAATAGCATTGCTGGTAATCGGGGCCATGCTTTTATATCCCGAACATTTTACCGATCTTTTAGGTTTTGGGCTGCTGGTTTTGTTGTTTGTTTACCAGGGTTTTAGCGCCAGGGGCAATTTAAAAACCGGCGCTTGATTTAAATCTAACGGGCGGTTAAGCGACTGCTTGAGTTCAGGTGTAAACGGGGGTGGGATGGTAAAACACCATATATCATTTAGATTCTAGATGACAACAAAAACTACAAAACATGGAGGAGGTTAATTTTTGTGAAATTCAGGAAATCTATGCTTATTGCTTTAGCAGCGGTTCTGGTGCTGGTGGTAATGGTGGCGGCAGGTTGCGGCGGCGGTGGCGAGCAAAAGAGCAGTGACCAGAAGGCGCCCGCGCAGACCAGCAACATTTCCATTTCCACAGGAGCCACCAGCGGCACTTATTATCCGCTGGGCACCGCCATTGCCAACACCCTGACCAATGCCGGCATCGGATTGAATGTAACGGCTGAATCCACCGGCGGTTCAGTGGAGAACGCCCGCTTTATCGGCCAGGGGCAAACGGAGATCGGCTTTGTTGAATCAATGATCGCCGACTGGGCATATAACGGCAAGGAAGTTTTCAAAGACGCAAAAGTTGAAAACATCCGCGGATTGATTTCCCTTTATCCCAATACCATCCAGACCGTGGTCAAAGCCGACTCCGGCATCAAAACCTATGCTGATCTGAAGGGCAAAAAGGTGTCGGTGGGCATACAGGGAGGTTCCAGCCCGCTGGCCATGCAGGCCGTGCTGGAATCATACGGCCTGAGCATGAATGATATTAAACCTCAGTACCTGGCCTATGGCCCCTCAATGGAACTTCTGAAAGACGGTCAGGTTGACGCGGTTATGGTTGACGCCGGGGCTCCCAATTCGGCGATTATAGATATAAGCACCCAGCACCAAATCCGTATTCTGTCCATCGACAATGAAAACATCAAAAAGATTAAAGAGAAATACGCATTCTTCTCCGACCCTGTTACCATTGCCAAGGGAACATACAAGGGCGTTGACGAGGACGTTACCACCACCGGTTCACTGGCCACTCTTTGCGTAAGGGCCGATATGCCGGATGAAATGGTATATAACATCATTAAGACCATGGTTGAGAAAAAAGATGATATCGCCAAGGTGCATGAAAAAGGCAAAACCATTAACCTGGAGTCCGCCACCAACGGTTTCTCCAGGTTAAT
>CBEULQ010000555.1:0-2739 GCA_965543975.1 uncultured Desulfocucumis sp.
AAAGCAATTTTTTTTAGCAACTCATCTATATTTTGACCGGTTTGGGCTGAAATGAAAACTGCCTCCCTGTCTGCCGGCAGATTGTGCCGGTATTCCGGGTCTGAGCGGTCAATTTTGTTGTATACCATAAGGGTGGGCTTTCCTATTGCCTCCAGCGATTCCAGCACTTTTTCCACCGATCTTACCTGGGATTCAAGGTTGGGGTGGCAGATGTCCGCCACATGCAGCAGCAGGTCGGCTTCAATCACTTCTTCCAGAGTGGCCCGAAAGGAAGCTACCAGGTGGTGCGGCAGGTTGCTGATAAAACCCACTGTGTCTGTAACCAGTATGGTCCGGTTGTCCGGGAGCACTACCCTGCGGGTGGTAGGATCTAGTGTGGCGAATAATTTGTCCTCCACCAGTACGTCAGCCCCGGTAAGGGTATTAAGCAGGGTTGACTTTCCTGCGTTGGTGTAACCCACCAGAGCCACAAGGGGGAAGGGCACCTTTTTACGGCCGCTGCGCAGCAAATTGCGGTGCCTTTTTACCTCGTCAATATCATGACGGAGGTCAGATATCCTTTTTCTTATTCTCCTGCGATCCACTTCCAGTTTAGTTTCGCCGGGCCCCCTGGTGCCTATACCGCCTCCCAGCCTGGACAGCTGTATGCCTATGCCGGTCAGGCGAGGAAGTATGTAGTTAAGCTGGGCAAGTTCTACCTGCAGTTTACCTTCTCTGGTCCTGGCCCTGCGTGCAAAAATATCCAGTATCAACTGGGTACGGTCAATTACCTTTACATCCAGTGACTCCTCAAGATTTCTGGACTGGGCCGGGGAGAGTTCCCGGTCGCAAATCACCAGGTCCGCCTGCAGTTCCTGTATTCTCGCCTTTATTTCCTCGACTTTACCCCTGCCGATAAAGGTTGCCGCATCCGGGCGCGACCTTTTCTGGAGGGAGATTCCTGCCACCTGGGCGCCGGCGGTTTCCGCCAGCATGGCAAGTTCCTTCAAGGACTCTTCAACATCAGTTGTGTTCACTCCCGGCAGTTCAACACCCACCAGGTATGCCTTTTCAGCAGCCGGAACATTGTTTTCCATACAGCACCTTCCCATATCGCAATTAAAATAATTATAGCTGTTTCCCAGGACAAATAATATAAATAATCAAATGTCAGACTTAACCTTTTACCTTAGAAGGATTTTTGGTAATGTTGTAATATTTTATGAAATAGGGTTTTATTCTGCCATGGGGATAAATATATAATTTAATATGCCGTATAGCGGAAAGGTGCTGGTTCATTATTAAAGGTAAACTGTTGATTGTATTTATTCTTATTGTAATTGTTTGTGCAATTTGGGTCTCGTCGGATATAACCCTGGCAGATATAAACCCCGGGGGAGTAACAGGTTCTGTAAATGAAAAGGTATACAGTTTCCCGGAAAACTCAAATTCTATAGAAACCGTATCAGTACCGGTAACCATTTATCTTGCCGGTGACGTGCTGCTGGCTTCCGGAGTCGGGCGGGTTATGACAAAATACGGTATAGACTATCCCTGGGAAAAGGTAGCCGCATTATTAAAAGAAGGAGATATTGCCGCGGCCAACCTGGAGTGCTGTATAAGCGAAAGGGGACGGCCGGAACCGGACAAGCAATTTACCTTCAGGGCGGCTCCAGGGGTACTGGCCGGGGCTAAGAGGGCAGGGATGGACGTATTTACACTGGCCAACAACCACGTTCTGGATTTCGGACCCGAGGCCATGAAGGACACGCTGGATCATCTGGATAACAACGGCATAGATTACACCGGAGCGGGCATGAATTTATATGGAGCTACCAGACCTGTGATAGTGGAAAAGAAGGGTTTAAAGGTGGGTTTTCTAGCTTTCAGCAGGGTTTTTCCATCGGGTTCCTGGGTGGCAGGGCCTAAAAAATGGGGCATGGCCAGCGGGTACGACGTTGACCTTGTAAAGGATTCCGTTGAATACCTGGCCCGACAGGCGGACTTTGTGGTGGTAAGTTTGCACTGGGGCAAAGAAATGGCCGAATATCCCCGAAAAGAGGATGTGCGATTCGGGCATATGCTGGTGGATGCCGGAGCGGATATGGTTTTGGGACATCACCCCCATGTCATTCAGGGTATTGAGTTTTATAAAAACAAAATGATAGCATATAGTGCCGGGAATTTCATTTTTTCATCTCCGTCTCCCAAGGCCTTGGAAGGTATGATAATTCAAGTTGAAGCGGAAAATAAAAAAATTGGCCGCGCCAGGATAATACCAACCGGAATAATAAATGCCCAACCCCATATTCTTCAGGGAAAGCAGAGGGAAAAAGTATTACAGAGGGTGCGTGACCTGTCCAAGGGGATGAACAGCACTGTGGACGCAGAGGGTTTTTTAAATCCGATTTATAAGGTTAATGGAGGAAAATGTGCAATATACAGCGGTAACCGCAGCCCTGATCCTGGATAACGGAAAGGTGTTGCTGGCCCAAAGAAAAAGTGGCGCGCAACAATCTTTAAAATGGGAGTTTCCCGGAGGGAAGCTGGAACCCGGTGAAACCCCCGAGGAATGCCTGACCAGAGAGATTGAGGAAGAACTTAATATTGATATACAGGTACAGAATATTTTTACCGCGGTTGTTCACAGCTATGGAGATAGAAACATATTGCTGCTTGCTTACCTGTGCAGAAAGACGGGCGGTACACCTTCAACCAGGGATTGCAATGATTTTCAATGGGTTTCCATAAACAGTTTAT
>CBEULQ010000556.1:0-2735 GCA_965543975.1 uncultured Desulfocucumis sp.
TCTTTCCAATAGCTTACGTTTTTATTATAAAATCAGAGACCGTGCCAATCCTTGACATGAAACCTTGCACCAGTTCTCGTTTTGAATTTAATAATATCTTAAGCTTTTAGTAAAGTTGTGTTAAGATTCCTTTTCTATAATGCAACTATAAAATAATTCAATATAGTTGGCTGGCGGCTGGCATACTAAAGATCATCCGGACAGTCATACGATGAACACAAACTGGGACATTCCTTCGGGAATGTGTATACCCTTACTTGTTTGGACATTCCTATTGATATCATTAAGAAGTAAGGAGATTAACCAATCCAAGAAGATGTGTCCCCATATAAGGAGGGTTTTATGTGAAACCGGTTGAGATTAAACCCGGTGTTTACTGGGTCGGAGCAATTGACTGGAACCTGCGTTACTTCCACGGTTATCTGACGCCGCGGGGCAGCACTTATAACGCTTATTTGATTATGGACGACAAGATAACCCTGGTGGATACCGTCAAGCATTACCTGTTTGACGAAATGCTCAGCAGAATTAAGGAAGTGGTTGATCCATCGAAAATCGACTACATGGTGGTCAACCACCTGGAAATGGACCATTCCGGCAGCCTGCCAAAGCTCATGGAACTGATGCCCAATACCAGGGTTGTTGCTTCACCCCAGGGGAAAAAGGGCCTGCTGCGCTACTTCAAGAAGGAATGGGACATCATGGTGGTCAATTCCGGCGAGCAACTGAACATCGGCTCCAGGACGCTCAACTTCGTACACGTGCCCATGGTCCACTGGCCCGATTCCATGGTTACATATATCCCCGAGGATAAACTTCTGCTGCCCAACGACGCCTTCGGCCAGCATATCGCCAGCGCGGAACGCTTCGACGACCAGGTGGGCTGGGACATCATCCACGAGGAGGCAGCCAAGTATTACGCCAACATCGTCCTGCCTTACGGCGACAACGTGCTGAAAGCCCTGGACGCCATATCCCAACTGGACATAGACATGGTGGGACCCAGCCACGGCGTTGTCTGGCGCTCGCATTTAGATAAAATAGTACCCGAATATCGCAAGTGGGCCGGTAACGAGACCGACCCCAAAGCACTGATCGTGTACGATACCATGTGGGATTCCACCAAGCGGATCGCCCTGGCGCTGCAAGAAGGAATTGAGGAGGCCGGCGTGCCGGTAACCATGCGCTTTCTGCAAACCAGCCACATGTCGGAAATAATGACCGACCTGCTGACGTCTAAGGCGATACTGGTTGGCTCACCCACCCTTAATAACGGCATGCTGCCCACTGTAAGCGGTTTTCTTACCTACGTCAAGGGCCTGCGGCCCAAGAAGCGTATTGGACTTGCCTTCGGGTCCTTCGGCTGGGGAGGCCACGGGGCCAAGGAAGTGGATGCCATGTTGAAAAATATGGGCTGGGAGATGCCGGTAGACTTCATAAACCTTCAATACCTGCCCGACGACCAGGAACTGGATGGCGTCCGGGAAGCGGGTAAGAAGCTGGGTGCTGCTATCCTGGGATAGACCTTATACATTGCAGCACGGAAATTACTTTCTTTTAATTACCAAAATTAAAATTTAGAAGGAGGGAAAGAACTATGTCCTGGAGCATACTGAATTTTACCGGAGAGGAAATTGTCAACCTGGCGGTGGAGATTGAGAAAAACGGCAGGCACTTTTATGAAAAAGCCCTTGCCAAGGTGGACGACCCCGAAGCCAAAAGGACTTTCATTTATCTGGCGGAGGAGGAAGCCCGGCACATTGATGACTTTAAAAAGCTGGGCGAGAGCCTTGCCAGGGATGTGGTTCCCAATGAGAGCTACGTGGGAGAATACGGGGAATACATTAAAGCCATCATCGACAGCCACGTATTTAACCTGAACAATGTGCAAGATCTGGTTGACGGCATTAAAACATTCAGGGAGGCCCTGGCCATTGCCTTCCGTTTTGAGAAGGACTCGATAATGATATTCCAGGAGTTTAAAAACGTGGTGGATGAGTCCGGCAAGGAGATTATCGAAAATCTTATTCAACAGGAAAAAGAGCACATAAGCAGGCTTACCCAGATTTACCGCCTGCCTTAGGAGGACTCCGGGTGATCCCATCCTGAAAATTATCGAAGGGGCTGTCCAATGGACAGCCCCTCATTATTACCAGGGTGGGTAGTCGTATCAGCACATCGTAGGGTATCCTTACCCAGCCGGCAGCCACATTCAGGGACACTTTAACAAAAGAAGCATACGTTTTAATCAATTTTATGGATTCCCGTTTCAGAAAAATACCCCTAACCAAAAGGAACAGGAGGTTATTTGTATATTTCCTATAACTTTACATACAACGCATTTTCATCCTTATTATATTCAGCTTCAAACTTCCCTCTCTTTACTATCTTGAAATGATTAAAGAATCCCTTCCCAAATACCTTTGTCTTTTTTACCTCCATACCAGAACCGTTTTCTACTCCTTTGATCCGCATCATAGTTGTGTCAGCATCAAAAGCTAATTCAATTCTGTTTGTTCCCAATTTCTCCCTTGCCACGTTATTCAAAACAATAGATGTTTTGGACAGTGATACTACAGGTGCTTTCCCTTGTTTTTCTCCCCTTGATTTATAAACCTCAAATGCCATTATGTACTCCTCCCAATAATAATATTAAGACCTCTTGTATTTTATAATACGACGATACTTTTTAAATTATTGGGGTAAAATAAATTTAGGCAAGGTAAATAACTTAT
>CBEULQ010000557.1:0-2733 GCA_965543975.1 uncultured Desulfocucumis sp.
CTTGGATGGCGGCCGTGGCCCCTTTCAGGTCAATGCCCAGTATCTTGGCCGCCTGCATTTTATTCCCCCCGGTGGATGTCAGCGCTTCCAGCAAGGCTTCCTTTTCCACCTGGTCCAGGAGAGCCGGAAGAGTTTTGTTGTTAAGCGAACGCCTGGCTCCCTTGCCGAATTTTTGCAGATAATGAGGCAGATGGGAGATGTTTATATAATCCCCGTCCACCAGATTGAAGGCCCTCTCAATAACGTTCTCCAGTTCCCTCACATTGCCCGGCCAATGGTAGCTGTACAGCAATTCCCACACTTCTTTGTCCAGGTCCCTGACGTTAAGCCCGAATTCCATGTTGAACTTGCCCACAAAATATATAACCAGCTCGGCAATATCCTCCATACGCTCCCTTAAGGAAGGGATGACCAGGGATACCACATTAAGCCGGTAATACAGGTCTTCCCTGAATTTGCCCTCTCTTATCAATTCCTCAAGGTTTCTGTTGGTGGCTGTAACCACCCTGACGTCCACCTGCCGTGGTCTGTTTTCACCCAGCCGCTCTATTTCCCTTTCTTGAATAACCCTTAAGAGCTTGGCTTGCATAGCCAGCGGCATATCCCCTATCTCATCCAAAAATATGGTGCCGCCGTTGGCCTGCTCGAATTTACCCACTTGACCGCCTTTTCTTGCCCCGGTAAAAGCCCCCTCCTGGTAGCCGAAAAGTTCCGACTCCAGCAGGTTCTCCGGTACAGCGGCGCAGTTAACCTTCACAAACTGTCCGAAACGGCGGGGAGATCCGGAATGCAGGGCGTGGGCCACCAGTTCCTTGCCTGTGCCGCTCTCGCCGCGAATCAACACCGTGGACGGCCCCTGGGCCACCCTGCGGATGGTTTCCTTGAGTCTGGCCATTACCTGGCTGTTGCCGATAATGTTTTCCACTGAGTAGCGCGCACCCTGGACCCTTTCCAACTCGTTTTTATAATATGCCAGTTCCCTGTGCAGGGAATTGATTTTCTCGGCCAGGGACACCAGCTGGTTGACGTCTTTAAACATAACCTTGCTTACAGCGCCGATAATTTTGCCGTCCTTGCGAATGGGATAGCGCATGACCACCGTATCCCGGCCCCGGATGCGCACGATTTCACCCACCTGGGGCTTGCCGGTGCGGTAAACGTTATGAAGTTCGGTCTCCTCAACCAGTTCGGTAATATGTTTTCCTATGGCAACATCGGGAGTAATGCCCAGCAATTCCGCAAAGGCCTTGTTAATCATAATGATATTGCCTTCGGTGTTGACCGCCAGGTATCCCTCCTGGGAACTCTCAAATATGGTTTCCAGGGTTCCTTTTAGCTCTTTCACCACTTCCAGTTCTTCCGCCAGGTGCTGCAGCTCCGTGATCTCCTGGGCAACGCCTATGGCGCCTACGATGGCGCCATCCCTTATTATAGGCGTGCGGTTGACCACATACAACGAATTGCCCACCACAAACTTACGGCCTATATGAGATTTACCTGTTTTGAGCACCTTTAACAATCCTGTACCGGGAATAACCTCTGAAATAAACCTTCCCATAACCTGATCCGCCGGTATACCGAAAACCTTTTCACTGGCGGCGTTATACATAATTATTTTACCCTGGTAATCTATGGCCAGCACAATGTTATGCATGGACTGCAGGATGCTGAGTTCTTCACTAAATGTGTTTTTTGCTACTCTTTTATAGGCGGTAATTATCGTACCTACTGCATACTTTTAAAATGCATTTAATTTTCTTTTAAAACCAAGCAATATCTTATCTATTCAACTATTATTAATAAAAATCCTTCTATTTTTCTACAAATCATGCCTTTTTCAGCAGTTGCCAGCGCAGCACCCGCTCCAGATGGGCAAGGGTATTGCATTCGAACATGGAAAACTGTTTTTGGAAAAGCGATACGGTTGAATAAGATTTCCATTCCTTCACCGGCAGCGTGTTCAACCAGATAACCCTGTCCATCCTTTTTTTAATGTCATTCAGCAGACCGGCTGCCTCCCCGGGGTTTATAGTCCTGGTGTCACTCACTATAATCAATATTTTGTCCTGTGCCATAAGGTCGCTGTATAAAGCGGTAAACGTTTTAAGAGAGGAATGCAAATTTGTGGACTTCCCCCACTGGGAACTGTTGTTGACCACCTCCGTCATAGTCTCGGCGAATCCTCTGCCCCGGGCAAAATAAGGCGTCACCCTTTCAAGATTCTCGGAGAATATAAAGCTTTCTATACCCCTGACGGCGCTGCTAAGACCGTATATAAACTGGAGCACAAACCGGGCATAACGGGCCATGGAGGCGGAGACGTCGCATATTATAAGCAACTCCGGCCTAAAGGGCCTGCGGGAGCGGTAGCGCAGTTCCAATGGAGTACCGCCGAATTTGATATTCTGCCGTACGGTTCGCCGGATATCAATCTGCTGGCGCCGGCTGCTTCTCCTGAAGCGACGGGACAGTCCGGTGGCCAGCCGGGACGATATCCTCTGTATCAACGCGGTTACCTTTACAAGATCCTGATCCTCGATACTCTGCATGTCTTTATACAGAATATTGTCTTCGGGGTTACGGTAAAATTCCGTCTGTACTCCTTCAATTATTTCGTCCAGTTCTTCCTCACCGGTAAGTTTTGCTTCCAGTTCCCTGCTGATGCCACCCCGGGCTTCCTCAGCCTTAAGCATGTGATAACGCCAGTAATTCAGTGAAGACTGCATTACCCTG
>CBEULQ010000558.1:0-2726 GCA_965543975.1 uncultured Desulfocucumis sp.
TAATCCTCTTTGCCCGAACTTTTTAAAACCCAGTGAGCCGCGGCCACCAGTATACCCACACCGGCAATTTTGAAGATAAGGTTAACATCGCCCAACTACCACACCTCCCAATTGTTTAATAAATGAGAAATACCAGCGCCGCAGCGCCGCAGAAACCCATATAGTTCCACATCTTCACGTTTTTTGCCGCTTCTTCCTCGGCCTTTAAAGCCTCCAGTTTAAGCTGTTCGGAGGCCAGGCTTAAGTGTTTGCTCTGGTCCCGGCGGTCTGATATACCCAGCGCGCTCCCCAGGTTTCGCAGAATATTAAGATCGCTTTCCCGTAAGGCGCTGGCCGGGTAACACCTTGACAGGGCATTTTGCCAGGCTTCAGCAGCTGTACACCCGGTCATACTGTTTAGTTCCGCCGCTGCCCCGCTAAAAAGCGACCTTACTTCTTTGCTGCCGGCCGCTGCTGCCCTGTTCAGCGCCTCCCCCAGTGGAGTGGCGGTATAGATAATCTCCGTTTCCAGCATCTGCAGGGCTGCCAGCAGTGATTTCAATTCCCTGGGCCGCCTGGTGTAATCCCTGGCCCTGATCATTCCGGCGATGCCGCCTGCCAGTATGATTAAAACAGCACCCGCAATTTTGACCATTTTTCCACCTCCGCTACGGAAAAGCTGCTACCGTCGAAAATACTTTCCACTGTCCCCACCCCCTGCGATCTGCCCAGCTTTACGAACCTTTCCACTATCCCCAGCTTAAGCAGATAGTTCAGCGCGGGCCTTGCGGACAGTTCCTCAAGGGATGAACCGTGCACCGTGAAAATCATTTTGACTCCGGCGTTAAGAACTTCTTCCAGAGCGAGAACATCATCCCTCCTGCCGATCTCGTCTGTGGCTATGACCCTGGGAGACATTGACCGCAGCAGCATCAACATCCCCTCAGCCTTCGGGCAGCCATCCAGAACATCAGTATTGATACCCACGTCCATGGTAGGCACTCCCCGGTAACAGCCGGCAAGTTCCGAGCGCTCGTCCACCACACCCACGTTAACACCTTTAAATCCCAGGGAAGGTATCCCGCTGCTGATCTGTCTGACAGCATCCCTCAAGATGGTGGTCTTGCCGCATCCTGGAGGTGAAAAGATCATGGTGTGCAGTACCGTACCGCCCTCTTGCCGGATGATGTGCGGAATAAAAGAGTCGGCAGCCCCGGGCACCTCCCTGGAGAGCCGGATGTTCATGCAGGATATGTATTTGATGGTTTTAACCTTGCCGCCCTCCAACACAGCCCTGCCGGTAATTCCCACCCGGTGCCCCCCGGGTATGGTAACAAAACCGTTTTTAATTTCCTCCTCCAGCGCATACATAGAAGAGCCGCTCACCAACTGAAGCGCCCTGTCCATATCTTCGGCGGTTACTATATATGGAGCAGGACAGGCCTCCCGTGCCCTTCCCCTGTCATCAAAAAACAGCCGGCCGCTTCCGGTGGCCAGTATCAGCGGCCGGTCCCGGCGAAGCCTTATTTCCTCCAAGCCAATGAGTTTCTCATCCGGCTGGGAAGATATCATCACTCTTAAATTTTGCGGCAGCACTGCCAGAACTTCCCGGAGCTTTTCATTTTTCAAAACGGACTTGTCCGCCGGTGTAACACATCTCATATTACTCACTCCTGGAAATATTTATATTTGGCTGCATAGCAAAATATGCCGCAAGGGGCATTGCTTCCCCGTAAATACAAAACAAAAACCTGCGCAGTTTTAAAAACCGCACAGGTTCTAAACAATGATATGCTCCCAAATAAAAAAGACGCGCCGCTTAGAAGTACAGATCCCTTTCCCCCAGGGCTATTCTCTCTATTCTAAATTCGGTTTCCCTGCGGACGGCGGGTGTCGCTATCTCCAGGAGGTGGTTCCTGATGGCTTTTTCCCCAGCCGTTCTGGTTTCTGGAGAGGCATAATCCATCAGGTATTCCTTAAAAGTGAGTATTGCGTTGGGCTGACATATATCCCCAATATCACCCGATTTGGCCAAAGACATAAACCTGTCCCCGGTGCGTCCCCTGCGGTAACAGGCGGTGCAAAAGCTGGGTATGTACCCTGATGCGCAAACGCTCTGCACCACCTGGTCCGGACTCCGGTGATCATCCACCTCAAATTGTGCCGTATTCAACTTCTGACTATAAATATCGCCGCCGTGCTCCTCCTTGTAGCCACCCACACCTGTACAGGACCCCGCGCTGATTTGTGAAACCCCTATTGAGAGCAGTTCATCCCTGAATTCCGCTTTTTCCCTGGTGGACAGTATTATACCCGTATAGGGCACCGCCAGCCTCAATACAGCAATTAACTTTTTGAAATCCCCATCGGAAACCATATGTGGGAAATTTTCCATGGTAACGCCGGCGGCCGGCCTCATCCGCGGCACCGAAATGGTGTGCGGCCCCACGCCGAACTTATCCTCCAGGTGCTGCGCGTGCAACAATGTGGCCAGCACTTCGTATTTATAATCATACAGTCCGTAAAGCACACCTATGCCCACATCGTCGATGCCGCCCTCCATGGCGCGGTCCATGGCGGTAGTATGGTAGTCATAATCCGATTTTGGGCCGGAGGGATGCATCTCCCTGTAAGTATCCCGGTGGTATGTTTCCTGGAACAGTATGTACGTACCGATTCCGGCCTCTCTCAGGCGCCTGTATTCTTCCACCCCGGTTGCGGCTATATTTATATTTACCCGGCGAATG
>CBEULQ010000559.1:0-2726 GCA_965543975.1 uncultured Desulfocucumis sp.
AAAAAAATTATCCTCCGGTATGGAACAGCCGGATTCAGGCGGCGGTAAGGAACTGGGTAAACTCCTGGAGGTGCTGGGCATACTCACCCACGTCGAGCAGGAAATGAGATGGAGCAGCCAGCCCAGGGTGCTGCTGGAAGTGGCCCTGGTACGCTGCGCCAGAGTATATCTGTATGGAGAAACAGGTCATGGGCAGGAAGCCTTAAGAGAATTGGCAACCCGGGTGGCCGAGTTGGAGGCGCTGCTGTCAGGCTTGAGGCCAGGCGGGGAGACTGCTTTCCAGAAGGAAAGCGCAGTCAGTGAGCCGGCTGTTTACGGCCATATTGCCGGGGCTCTACCGAATCCACCTGCCCTTTCCGGGGAGGGAGGGGTGCCGGCGGTGAAGGAGAAAACTCCCGGCGCCGGCCGGTATGGCGGCGACACAGGGAATTCAGGCATCCGGCAAAAGTCGCCTGGTGAAAACAGGGATACCCCCGTTGTGAAAAAAACCGGCAGGCCCCGGGTTGGTAATGAGAAGGGAAAACCAGGGGAAGGGTCCGGCCAGGGCGGCGCACTGCTGAAAAAAATATCCGAACGCTGGGAGGATATCAGGGATTGTATGCGCCGTTCCAAAAACTGCGGCAGCATATACTCCTATCTTACCGGCGGAGCCGGTGCCTGGCCCGCCTCGGTTTCCGGGAATGTGCTGACGGTGGCTTTCTGGGAAAAAGACCCCAACGCTCTTTTTGCCAATATGATGGAAACCGGAAATAATAAGGAAATGTTCAAAAAAATATTGAAATCCGTCTGCCAGGAGGATCTGGAGGTCCGGTTTGTTGTTTCAAAGGAGGAGCCTCCGGCCGGCAAGCAGGAAGACGGGGAGGAGGAGATTCCCCACGACGAAGCGGCGGGTCTGTTCCAGGGAGAGGAGCAGGAAACTCTTGAAGACAATCCCTTTGACGAATAATTTTATAATGAAATGTTATTTACATGAATATTTTTTGTGAATAATGTAATATGTAGTACAGTTGTCGGGTGATGCAAATGCATGGACAGTAATTAAGGAGAGGGGACACACCTTCTAATGTTGTCTAAATTCTATATTACTTAACAACTTTATGAAGAAATGTCCCACTAATTAACACTAATATTGAGGAGGTTTTTTAAATGATGGGTGGCAACATGTCTAAAATGATGAAACAGGTGCAGAAAATGCAGGCCGACATGGTAAAAATGCAGGAGGAACTGGGCAACCGCACGGTGGAAGCCACTGCCGGCGGTGGGGTGGTAAAAGTCGTGGCCAACGGTAAGCAGGAATTAGTATCTGTGGATATAAAGCCCGAAGCGGTGGATCCCGAGGATGTGGAAATGCTGCAGGACCTCATTCTTACCGCGGTAAACGCAGCGCTGAACCAGTCCAGGGACATGGTGACCAAGGAAATGTCAAAATTAACCGGCGGTATGAATATTCCCGGGCTGTTCTAAATTGAGATGTAACATCTCACATCTCACTTATCAATCCAGCGGGGCAAGGAGTGGTTAAGAGATGCACAATACCGGGCCGGTGGCCCGACTGGTGGATGAATTTGCCAGGCTGCCGGGTATAGGGCCGAAAACCGCCCAGCGCCTGGCCTTCTATATTTTGAACCAGCCTACGGAAACGGCCCGCAGGCTGGCTGCGGCCCTGACCGAGGCCCGGGAAAGCACCCGCCGCTGTACGGTCTGCCTGAATCTGACCGACCGGGAGCCGTGCACTGTTTGTGCGGACCCCCGGCGCAACCCCGGGATTATATGTGTGGTGGAGCAGCCCCGTGACGTGCTGGCCATGGAAAAGTCCAGGAGCTTTAAAGGGCTTTACCATGTGCTTCACGGTTCCATATCCCCCATGAACGGTATCGGACCCGATGAACTGACTGTGCGGGAACTGTTGAAAAGGATAGGAGAGGGGAAGGTAAAAGAAGTTATATTGGCCACCAACTCCAACGTGGAGGGGGATGCCACCGCCCTTTACCTGTCCAGGCTGATTCAGCCCCTGAATGTCAGGGTTACCCGTATCGCCCACGGTCTGCCGGTAGGGGCCAGCCTCGAATATGCGGATGAAATAACACTTTCCAGGGCACTGGAGGGCAGAAGGGAGATATAGAACAAAATAATTTATAAGATTGATAAGCAAACATCCCCTTGTAAGTAATATTTTACCAGATGACTGCATAATAAAAATTAGGGGACATTCCTTTGTGACCCCTAACCTTATTCGGGGGTGAGCAACGGTGAGCTGGAGTACTGCGCTTATTATAATGCTTGGGTTATGTGTTCTCTTTCTGCTGGGAACGGTATTGGTAAAGCCGGTTAAGATTGTGCTCCGGCTAGTATTTTGCCTGGCTGTGGGCGTGGTGCTGCTGGAGTTGGCAAACGTGGTTTTAGGAAGACTGGGAATGCATGTAGCAGTTAATCCGGCCACTATCCTGACAGCAGGTGTTTTACACGTTCCCGGGGTGATACTGTTACTGGTTCTGGAAAACTTGTTTGTATAAACCCATGTTCTGGGTTATAATCCATTTAATTGACTTTGGTATAACTTTTGCACTATACTGAAAATGTCTTTTGCCGTAAAAAGCGGGTGGGACGCTTGAATTGAGGATCCCTCCGGCTTATTTTGTTTATCTCGCTAACAGCCTGTAAGACCCCGCCCTCTTAAAGGTCGGGGATCTACAGGCTGTAAAGCTCGAAAAATAAGGTCAGGGGAC
>CBEULQ010000560.1:0-2725 GCA_965543975.1 uncultured Desulfocucumis sp.
AGCCCCGCAATTATTTTAACAACTTCATCGGCGATGCGAATGGAACCAAGATTGGTATGCTCTTCCCGAATTACAACATCATTATTATCCAAAACGAAGCCTCCTCAAATGAAATATTGCTATATTTTACCTGTTTAAGCTGCCCCTATTATAACAAAATAGCAATGATGTCGCAACATGCGCCTCCATTAACCTGAGAGGTTGTTTACTCCCCCAGCAGCCGGGTTTGTATAAAATTAGTAAAAACCTCGCCCCTTCTGAAATATTCGTTGTTTAATACCTTCAAATGAAATGGTATGGTGGTGGGAATTCCTTCGATGTGGAACTCCTTTAAAGCCCTTTCCATCCTTAGCATGGCCTCCTCCCTGTCCCGGCCCCAGCATATGAGCTTTCCAACCATGGAGTCGTAAAAGGGAGGAACTTCCCACCCGGCGTAAGCAGCGCTGTCAACCCTCACACCCGGACCACCGGGAACGGTATAACTCTTTATCCTGCCCGGCCTGGGCGCAAAGTTTTTATCCGGATCCTCGGCATTGATGCGGCATTCCATTGCCCAGCCGTTGATTATAACATCTTCCTGGCTAAAACCTAGTCTTTCACCTGTGGCCACCAGTATTTGTTCCTTCACCAGATCGATGCCGGTTATCATCTCGGATACCGGGTGCTCCACCTGAATCCGGGTGTTCATTTCAATAAAATAATATCTGCCGTGTTTATCCAGCAGGAATTCCACCGTTCCGGCGCTGTGGTAATCCACCGCCCGGGCCGCAGCCACTGCCGTTTCCCCCATCTCCCTGCGCAGTGTCCGGCTTACCGCGGTGGATGGGGCTTCTTCAATCATTTTCTGGTTCCTTCTTTGAACGGAGCAATCCCTTTCGCCCAGGTAGACAATATTACCGTATTTGTCGCCGATTATTTGAAATTCGATGTGCCTGGGTTCCTCCACGAATTTCTCCAGATATATCTCAGGATTGCCGAAGGCCGACTGCGCCTCGGCCCGGGCCATTTGCACAGCCTTCACCAGATCTTCCCGGCCTTCCGCAACCCTCATCCCACGTCCTCCGCCTCCGGCGGAGGCCTTTATCAATACGGGATAGCCTATTTTTTCCGCCAGGGAAACGGCTTCATCAATATTCTCAATGAGCCCGTCTGAACCGGGCACCACAGGCACACCCGCCTTTTGCACCGTTTCCCTGGCCACAGCTTTTGCTCCCATTTTTTCCATTGCTTCCACCGGGGGCCCGATGAAGGTTATGCCCTGCTCCGCGCAGGTCTTCGCAAATGCAGCGTTTTCCGCCAAAAAGCCGTAGCCGGGGTGGATGGCTTGCGCCCCGGTGAGTATTGCCGCGCTGATTATATTATTTATATTCAGGTAACTTTCCGTGGAGCGGGGCGGCCCTATACACACCGCCTGGTCCGCAGCCCTAACATGCAGGGAGTCCCTGTCTGCCTGGGAATATACGGCAACTGTCAATATACCCAGCTCCCGGCAGGCTCTGATTATACGCAGGGCTATTTCGCCCCTGTTGGCAATCAGTATTTTTTTGAACATACCCGACTCCTTGTACTCAAAGTTGATGAGACCATTGCAAAAGTTTCAAGATATATCCGAAAGGCCGTTCAAAAACAAGTATGGTGCGGAAGGAGAAGCCGGACAGCGCGGAGCGTACTGCGATTGTACGTGAGCACTGGCCGGCGAGCATACGTTGGGGACATTCCTTCGAGGCATTTGTTAAAAGGTAAGAAATTAAGACAACATAGAAGGTGTGTCCCCTGACCTTTGTCGCCAGACGCAGTTTTTCAACGGTCGCCTAGTTTACGGGTCTTATTACGAACATTACCTGCCCGTACTCCACCATGCCGGCGTTCTCCACCAGTATATCAACCACTTCCCCGGCAACGTCGGACTCGATTTCATTCATCAGTTTCATGGCCTCCACTATACAAAGGGTCTGCCCTTTTTCCACCTTGTCGCCCACGTTTACAAAGGGAGGCGCGTCAGGTTCCGGTGCCCGGTAAAAGGTTCCAACCATGGGAGCCACTATTTTATGCATTCCCTCCATGTCGATATTATTCCCGGGGTCTCCTGCGGACTCCGGGGCCGCAGCAGGAGGCAAGTTTGCAGGTGAAGGAGCGGCTGAGGCAGTATCCGTTCCTGTGAAAAATCCCGGCCCGGCGGAAATATTGGAAGCAGCCCCGCTCTTCCGTATGGACACTTTTACCCCCGAGCTTTCAAGAGCCACCTCAGCTATATCAGTCTGGTTAATTAATTGTATTAATTCCTTTATTTCCTGTAAATTCATAGGGGAAACCTCCTTGGTTTTGGATTCTTTTAATTTGCCGGTCCTGGCCGGTGCGGCAGGAAGCGTTTCAACACCAACAACGGAGGGCGGTTTTTTTCGGTTTTCAAAAAACCTTTTGGCAACCTGGGGAAACATGGCATAGGAAAGCACATCTTCCTCGGATTTTACCAGATTCTTTGCTTCATCTCTAATTTTTTCCAGTTTTGCCTCTAATAAATCTGCCGGCCTGCATGTATGAGGCTGGCGGTCTCCCATCACCTTCTCCACCACCTCGGGGCTGATAGGGGCCGGCGGCTTTCCATAAAGCCCCTGAACATATGATTTGACCTCGCCGGGAATAAGTTTATATCTCTGTCCTGTCAGAACGTTCAGCACCGCCTGGGTGCCCACAATCTGGCTGGTGGGCGTAACCAGCGGCGGGA
>CBEULQ010000561.1:0-2720 GCA_965543975.1 uncultured Desulfocucumis sp.
GGCGAAAAGTGTATTCTGGGCGTGGCACAAGACATAACTGAGAAAAAAAAGTTTGAAAAAGAAATTACCCGCCTTGAGCGCCTTAACCTTGTAGGACAAGTAGCTGCTGGAATCGGCCATGAAATCAGAAACCCGATGACCACGGTGCGCGGTTTTCTGCAAATGCTTGGGAAAAAAGAGGAATGTGAAAAAAACAAGGAATATTTTGCTCTCATGATCGAAGAACTGGACAGGGCCAATTCAATAATTACAGAATTCCTTACCCTGGCCAAAAACAAAGCCTTAGATAAAAAAGTTGAGAATATAAATGCCGTGTTAAAAGCACTGTTGCCGTTAATGCAGGCGGACGGCATAAATGTTGATAAATATGTTCATGTAGAGCTGGGAGAGACTCCCGACTTTCTTATGGATGAAAAGGAAATTCGTCAACTTGTCTTAAACCTTGTACGCAATGGACTGGAGGCCATGTCCCCCGGTGGAAACCTGTTTATAAGAACGTTTATGGATGGCGAAAAAGTGGTTCTGTCGGTGCAGGATCAGAGTAAAGGGATCGAGTCCGATATCCTTGAGAAGATGGGCACTCCCTTTTTCACTACAAAAGACAACGGTACCGGCCTGGGGCTGGCGGTTTGCTATAGCATTGCGGCCCGGCATAACGCAATAATTAAAATAGAAACCGGCTCAACGGGAAGTACCTTTTTTGTCAGGTTCAAGATTTAGCTGCCAATACATCGGGGTCAGGCTTAACTTTTTCCCCGCCTCTGGAAAAGGTTTTGTCCGGAATTATGGCGAATATATGTCGAATGTTTGATTACGGGCAACTAGGAGGCGGCTCCGATGCGATTTGAACACTTTAACGGCAGCGAGTTTTTGGTGATGCTGGTGGGAAGCGCCAATTTACTGGCGGAACACCGGGCCGAAATAGATGCTCTGAATGTATTTCCAGTCCCCGACGGGGATACCGGCACAAATATGTATCTTACCCTTCTGGCGGGTGTTAAAAAGGCCCGGGAAAACCCGGGGAGGACCGTGGGAGAAGTGGCCGCGGCGGTGGCGGAGGGAGCCTTGCTGGGAGCCCGGGGCAATTCCGGGGTGATACTGTCACAAATTTTACATGGCTTTGCCTCGGTATTGGGGGGCAAGGAAAAGGTATCCGTCAATGATGTGGCCGCCGCCTACAGGGCCGGCTCCGACGCCGCCTACCGGGCGGTTACCAACCCGGTGGAGGGTACCATACTCACTGTGACCAGGCGGATAGCCGAGGCCTTTGAAGATAGTTCCCAAAAGAATCACGATTTGCTCCGGGCCACCCTGCATTCGCATAAAACAGCCCAGCAGGCCCTGGCGGAGACCCCGGAAATGCTCCCGGTTTTGAAGCAGGCGGGGGTGGTGGACGCCGGCGGCAGGGGCATGGTGGTAATGCTGGAAGGAATACTGTACGCTCTGAAAATGGCCGCGGCCCGCCAGGAACTCAAGCTGTTCGACCTGGCCGCAAGCCAGCAGAAGGAGTTTGTGGGCCGGCAGACTAACTTTTCCGCCATTATCCAGTACTCCTACTGCACCGAACTGGTGGTCAGGGGCGGCGGGCTGCCCCTGGAGCGCATGAAGGAGGAACTCTCCCCCTATGGGGACTGCCTCATGGTGGTGGGGGGCGGAGAAACCGCCAAAGTTCACATTCACTCCAACCACCCCGGGCTGGTGCTGGAGTGCTGCCTGAAATACGGCGTACTGCACTCGGTGCACATCAACAACATGGAAGAGCAGCACCAGGAGATGAAACAGCGGCCCGCTCAGGATCGCCCCCTGGGAGTGGTCAGCGTGGGGCTGGGGGAAGGCATAATCAACATTATGGAAAGCCTGGGGGTGGATGTGGTGGTGCCCGGCGGACAGACCATGAACCCCAGCGCGGAGGATATACTGGAGGCGGTGAGGAATGTGCCAGCGCAGAATGTGCTGGTGCTTCCCAATAATAAAAACGTGGTTTTGACCGCCCGGCAATCAGCCGGCATGTCTGATAAGGAGGTCAGGGTGGTTCCCACCGTCAGCATGCCTCAGGGTCTTGCGGCCATGATGGCTTTCAATCCATTCGGGGACATAGATGAAATAGCGGAAAAAATGATGGAAAACGCGGCGGAGATAAAATACGGAGAGGTAACCAGGGCGGTGAGGGACACTGTTATTGGCGGCAGGACGGTATCAACCGGCGACTATATAGGACTCCTGGGGGAAGAACTGATTACCGGGGGCCGTGATTTCCATACAGTGGCAGAAGAGTTGCTGGGCGACATGATAAATTCCGACACCGGGCTTGTGACCATTTATCACGGCGCTGATATGAATAAAAATGCAGTGGATGAACTTTCGGAAAAGCTGGGGGAAAGGTTCCCCGATGTGGAATTTGAATATCACTACGGCGGACAGCCGCATTACCAGCTGATTATTTCCGCGGAATAAGGGGGAAAACATGAAAAAGGTCAGGATTGTAACCGACAGCACAGCCGACCTTGACCGGGAAACTTACAACAGGTACGGCATCACCATGGTTCCCCTCAAGGTTTTTTTCGGCCAGGAGGTGTTCCTGGACGGTGTGGAAATAACGCCGGATCAGTTTTTCAGACGCCAGGTGGACGGAAAGGAAATGTCCACCACCTCGCAGCCCACGCCGGCGGAGTTCGTTGAAGCGTACAAACCCCTGGCGGAGGAAGGCAGCGCCATCATAT
>CBEULQ010000562.1:0-2720 GCA_965543975.1 uncultured Desulfocucumis sp.
TAACAGCCTGTAAGACCCCGTCCTCGAAGGTCGGGGATTAACAGGCTGTAAAGCTTGAACTAAGTTCGCTCTAAGGGTTCGGTAGGGGAATAACACCTTCCGAACCCAAGGACTCACTTATATTACTTCTATGAAATTATACTTTTTCCTTTCTTATCAGGTCGTGCCAGTTATAAACTCTTCACTATAATTGTGAATTTAATACTGTTTTATGCCCCTTTTTTTCCGTCCCGGAAAACCGCCGGCTGATAGGTAGACTACAGGGAGAATTATTTTTTCCGGGAGGAGAAAAGGTGCCGTCATGGAAATAATATCTTTCGGGGCATTAAACTGTCGTTCCCCGGCGGGTTACTAATCATGATGGAACGGGGGCCTTTATTTTGTTGGATTTATTTGCCGCCTGGAATAACTGGCTGGGACGGCGCATGTTCTTTGTGGTGCTTTCGGCTTTTATGTGTGGTATTGTTTTTCCACTGACCTGGTCTCCTTATTTGGGAACACTGGCGGTGGGTCTTTTTGCTTACATGACCTTTATCGTTTCTCTGGAAACAAGCTTTAGAGATTTTTTTCACGTGCTGGCTAAGCCCTGGCTCACTCTGTGGATGCTTTTCCTTATCCATGCTGTGATGCCTCTGGTGGCATGGGTAACCGGAAGTGTTTTTTATCCCGACAGTGATTTAACCCGCCTGGGATTTCTTATCGGGGCAGCCATACCCATTGGAGTAACTTCTATAATCTGGACATCCATTGCCCGGGGTGATGTGGTACTGGCCCTGGTGGGTGTTACCGTGGATACAGTGGTTAGCCCTCTTATATTGCCTGCTTATCTGGCGCTGGTGGCGGGGCGCGTGGTGGATATCGACTATTTTCATCTTTTACTGCGTTTGTTAGGCATGGTCACCTTACCTAGTCTGTTGGGCATGGCGGTGAACGACATTAGCTTGGGAAGGTTAAAAAGGTTTTCCCGTTCCGTTGGAGGGTTTACTTCCAAGGCGGCTCTATTTATGGTGGTATATATTAATGCCGGGGCGGTGATGCCGGAAATCCACTGGGATTCCTCCCTGGCAAAAATGTTGCTGGTTATTTTACTGCTGGTTATGGTAGGCTATTACCTGGGTTACGCAGGCTCATTCGTGCTTAAGGACAGGCGCAGAAGCACCGTGGCGGCAATGGTATATAACGTGGGGATGCGTAATATCAGCTTCGGTTCCGTTCTCGCGGTGGCTTATTTTCCCCCCGCCGTGGCCTTGCCGGTGACCCTGGCCATGCTTTACCAGCAGCCGCTGGCGGCAGCAGTATCATATCTGTTTAACCGTTTTGACCGGCGGAAGAAGCTGTCACGGCCAAGCAATGAATAATGTATTTAATTCGTTAATATGTCAAATTACAATAATTTTTTTAAAAACATCTGTTTGTAAACAGGTGTTTTTTGTTTAAGGAGGTCGTAAGGTGCCAAAATCTACTATTATTTATTAAAACATGACATTTTTCCCGAAGGTATTCTTTTCGTGTTTGTTTAATAAACACCTGTCAGACCAAAAGGTAGGGGATTGGTTGCTATGAATGATAAAATAAATAAAAGCGAAGACGCCGGTATGGTCTTTCAGAAACTTAACAGCCAGGTAGCTTCGCTGTATAATATGCAGCAAGAGTATGGCCAGGCGGAAGGTGTTTTTTACGGATTTTTAGAACGGATTATGTTAATGGCCGACGTGTTGGAGACTACACTGCAACCCTTTGCGGCACTATACCCGGATGGCAGGATGATGATTTGTAACAGGGCTTTTTGTCAGTTGACCGGCTATCCCGAAGAAGATTTAATAAAAATGACATGGCTTGATCTAACCCCGACTGAGTGGCATGACATAGCCGCTAAAATTTTTCGTGACACAGCGGTTGGCAGAACTGCCAGGCGTTTTGAAAAGGAATACGTGGTGAAGAACGGCGGTCGTGTCCCGGTGGAGGTATTTGTTCATCCGGTTTTCGATCCGGACAGGATTCTGTATTATGTTCTTTTTGTGGCGGACATATCAGTGGGAAAACGCTCCGGAGAGATATTCGGCATCGTTCCGGGGGTCCGGGACAACGGGGTTGGAAGTGCGGAAAAGGGTATTCATGACGCCGTGGGAGGCGGGGAAGACGTGCCGGGTCAATCAGGTAAAGATTTTCATGAAGTTTCCTGCCAGGAGAGTATGGTAAGGGATATGGTGCGCCTGGAAAGGTTGAGTTTGGTGGGAGAGATGGCGGCGGGCATCGGTCACGAAATAAGAAATCCCATGACTACAGTGCGGGGATTCTTACAGCTGCTGGCCAGAAAAGAAGAGATATTAAAATATGAGGACTATATAAATATTATGCTGCAGGAATTGGATAAGGCCAATTTAATCATTACCGAATTTCTTTCCCTGGCCAAGAACAGGCCCGTCGAATTGAAGCTGCAGAATCTTAACCATATAATAGAATCTTTATCCCCCCTGATCGTTGCCGACGCAATTTTAAGTGACAAATATTTTAAAATGGAGCTGGAGAGTATTCCCGACATGCTGCTGGATAAGAAAGAAATTCGCCAGCTTGTTCTTAATCTGGTGGACAATGGCTTGGAGGCTATGCAGCCGGGCGGCTACCTGATTATAAAAACTTATTGCGCAGAAAAAGGAGTGACGCTGTCCGTTCAGGATCAGGGAACAGGTATAGACCCCGCTATAATTGACAAACTGGGT
>CBEULQ010000563.1:0-2707 GCA_965543975.1 uncultured Desulfocucumis sp.
ATTATAAGGTAGAAGATTAACAAACAATTTGGCGGTAAATATCTGTACCACTATTGTTTTATTTTTACTAAGAAGAAATAATCTTATTACCGTTAACCCCGCAAAATATACCAAACAGCTCAAATAAGAACTGTTCGGGGACGCGGTTTTTTTTTTGGAATTAAGATTGCTTATAAAGACATCAATTAGCAGGCAAGAAAAGAGGTGTTATAGATTTCTGTTGATAGGTTTAAGGCATCTGGAATCTCTTTAGCAGGAGGTGTATTGGTTTGCTGCAATTTAAAATTCAGGGGCGGGGAGGACAGGGTGCCCAGAAGGCCGGGGAAATTTTAGCCGAAGCCTTTTTCCAGGAGGGTAAATATGTACAGGCCTATTCCACTTATGGAGGGGCCAGACGGGGTACCCCGGTCAGCACCTTCATCAGAGTTGACGATAGACCCATCCGTCTGCGCTGCGACATTGAAAACCCTGATGTAATTGTCTGCTTTGACCCCAGTCTATTAAACAATATCCTATTAAAAGGCGCTACCGAAGATACTTTGCTCCTAATTAATTCGGCAAATTCACCGGACCATTTCAGAAACCTGGGAAATTTTAAAATAGTTACCGTTGACGCCATTAACATCGCACATACCAATCAACTGGGGAGGATTGTTAATACCACCCTGGTAGGCGCATGTGCAGGCTTGTTAAAAGCACCAAACATCGACATTTTAACCCGGGTTGTAAGAGAGAAAAGTCCGGCCAGGGTTGAACAAAATGTTAAGGCCTGTTTGGAAGGTTTTCGTTTAGTGACAAAGGAGTGATGAACTAAATGCCGGTAGTTATCAAAGAAATTCCACCCGTTTGGACAACAGGATGGACTGACGTACTGAATACCGGTACCTGGCGCAGCGCTATTCCGGTACATAAAGAGCGTTCTTCACCCTGTCATGCAGCCTGTCCCATCGGTGGTGAAATACCTGTTTGGATTGAGCAAATAAATAAAGGTCAATATCATTCAGCCTGGTTGACTCTGGTGAAAAATAATCCTTTACCCGCCATTACCGGGCGAGTTTGCCACCATCCCTGTGAAAGATCCTGCAACCGGGGAGAGTATGATGGAGCTGTAACAATTAATGCCCTTGAACAATTTATCGGCGACGTTGCCATCAAGGAGGGCTGGACCATACCGCTTCCTTCCCTCAACAAAAACATACAGGTGGCGGTAGTCGGAGGTGGTCCGGCCGGGTTGTCCTGCGCCTATCATCTGAGAATGCTGGGCTACGGAGTAACCATCTTCGAGGCGCAACCCCAATTGGGTGGCGTTCTTCAATACGGTATTCCCGGCTACCGTCTCCCGAAAGACATTATAGCCAAAGAAATAAAACGTTTATTAGGACCCGGCATAGAGGTGCGTGCCAACACATCCATCAACCTCCGGGATTTTAGTGAAATGGAAAAAGAATATGCTGCCTTATGCCTGGCCACAGGGGCTCCAAAGGCAAAAATCTTACCACAGTTTGCTGCAACCGACCACCGGGTTTTCACAGGCCTCCAATTTTTGGCCAGTGTAAATCAAGACATTATTCCTCCACTTGGCCAACAGGTGGTGGTAATCGGCGGAGGAAGCGCAGCTATGGACGTGGCCAGGGTAGCCCGCCGTTTAGGCAAACAAGTTAAGGTCCTGTCCCTGGAAGACAGGCAATCCATGCCCGCACAGGCTGAAGAAGTACAGGAGGCCATCGAAGAAGGTATCCTGATCAGAGATGGATCCATGGTTCTCCAGGTAACTGACCACGGTAATCAGCTCGACCTGAGCTGCACTATGGTAGTTTTGGACCCCGCCGCTCCTGCCGGGGTATTAAAGCCTGTTTTAGTCCCCGGCACTGAATTTAAAATTATTGCTGACACGGTAATCCTGGCAGTGGGGCAAGAACCCGAGCTGACAGAATTTTCTAGCCTTTTGCAGATAGATAACTCAATACTCATAGTTAACGACTATCAGGCTGCCACCAGGCAAAAAGTTTTCGGATGTGGTGACGTCAGCAGTTTGGAGCGTTATGTGTCAGCCGCCATTGGCAGTGGAAAGCGGACTGCCTTTAGCATAAATGCTTTTTTGCAGGACCGTTCAGCGGTTGCTGGAACTCCTCCGCAGGAACCTGTATCGTTCAAGGAAATAAACACTTTCTACTTCCCAATCACATCCAGGGCGGAAAGATATAAAAGAAACCCGGAACACCGGCTTGAAGACTTTAACGAAGTAAAACTGACTTTGACCGAGGAAGACGCACAGGTGCAGGCAAAACGCTGTTTCAGTTGCGGGCACTGCCTTAAATGTGACAACTGCTTTTATTATTGCCCGGACCTGGCCATAGTTAGAAATTTCTCCCTGGAACAAGACTATGCCATACAACACCAATACTGCAAGGGTTGTGGACTGTGCGTTGAAGAATGTCCCCGTGGAGCAATATTGCTGGAGGAGGTGAAACGATGAGTAACAGACATACCCGCATGTTGCTGAACGGTAATCATGCTGCAGCCTTTGGAGTAAAACTGGCCCGCCCCCAGGTGGTCCGGCCGTTCTGGACGGGGCGTGGTTTCTCTATCGGCCCACCGACCATCACCTCGACGAACCGGCGCTCGAACCGGCCCATGGCCCGCCAGGCCACCACCGATGCCAGCAGGATCGGGACGCCCACCCAGATGATCACCAGGCCGACACCCA
>CBEULQ010000564.1:0-2706 GCA_965543975.1 uncultured Desulfocucumis sp.
AATGCCACTTCAGTAATGTATATTTCACCGTATGGCATTAAAACTTAATATTACAAATCGAATTCAGCAACGATAAAGGTATGGTCGGAAGGCTTTTCTTTTAGTCTGGGCTCTTTATCTATCCACGCCCGGGCTGATTTTTCGGCCAGCGGCAGTGTGGCCCAGATATGATCCACCCTCCAGCCCAGATTTCTATTTACCCCGTCCTTAACCCTGTAGTCCCAGAAGGTATAATGACCTCCATCCTTCTGATGCCTGCGGAATACGTCCTCAAATCCCCACTCCTTGACATACTGCAAGGCTTTATGTTCCTCCGGGTGGTAGCCCACATGCCCGTGTAGTCTTTTGGGGTTATGCACATCAATGGGCTCCGGAGCCACATTGAAATCGCCTGTCCATATCAGATAGTCGGCCTGGCTGTGGTAGCGCTGGAAATAATCCCTCAGCCCCCGTATCCAGTTCAGTTTATAAATAAATTTATCACTGTCCGGAGACTGCCCCTGGGGAATATAGGTGTTTACCACCCTCACCCCCCGGATAGTGGCGGCTATTAACCGGCCTTCACCAGGCTCCGCCCCCTCCACACTATCCGTGCTGACATCCTGCATGGCATGCTTGCTTACAATGGCTACCCCGTTGTAAGATTTCCGGCCGTTGAAAACCGCGTGGTAACCCGCCCCATTAACGGGTTCCAGGGGGAAATCCTTGTCCTCCACCTTGGTTTCCTGTAAACAGAGCACGTCCGGCTGCTCATGCTCAAGCCAGGGCAATATTATACCCAGTCGGCTTCTAATAGAGTTGGTATTATAGCTTGCTACCTTAAACATACTTTTACCTCTCAAATTCCTGATCTGTTAATTATATTGAAGCCGCAATAACAACGGCCGGTAAAAATTATTCTCTATTTTCTACGTCTATTATTAATAATCCTGGCCGGACAAACAAAAACATTCCCTGGATATCACCTTACCCTTAACACTGCCATATGATGGTTAAAAAGCGCAAGGTGATAAAAAAATGAACGTATTTTTATCGGCCCTGAAAAAACACCGGTTTCAAGTACTGGACCTGCCGGGGGTACGATCAATCGGCGTCGGGTTCAAATTTACCAACAGGTTCAACACCGGCAGGATGTCCCTGGTTGTCGGCGTGGAAAAAAAAGTTCCCCGCAGCATGCTTGCCCGCAGTGGGGTTATACCGGGGTTCCTGGACAGCCTCCCCACTGACGTGGTGGAGGTCGGCAGGGTGATTTTTCATGGCTTTTCTGTTCCATCAATATTTGCCCCAGGCGGAGAAGATGCTGAATTTCGTAAAACCAGACAACGCCCGGCCCTCCCGGGAGTAAGCATAGGACATTACAAAACCTCCGCGGGAACCCTGGGGGCGGTGGTCAAAGGGCAATTTCCGGGCGGCATCGCCATATTGAGCAATAACCACATTCTGGCTAACGGCACTGATGGCCGGGACGGCCTGGCCTCTGTGGGAGACCCCATCCTGCAGCCCGGACCTTACGACGGCGGCACGGACAGGGATATAATCGCCCGGCTGGCGGCCTATACCCCGTACAAGTGGGTCAGCACAAAGGATTATAATAAGGGAAAGAAACCCGAGCCCAACATGATGGATGCCGCGCTGGCCGTACCCATGGAGCCCGGCCTGGTGGATGGCAACATTCTGGGACTAGGCCCCGTGTACGGATATACGGAACCTTTTCCCGGCATGCCGGTTTTTAAAAGCGGAAGGTCCACCGGCATAACCTCCTCCCAGATAACCGCAATCAACAATACTCTATATATTGAGGACGGTAAGAGGGCTTACATTTTTGAAGACCAGATCGCCACCGGCCCGATGAGCGACAACGGGGACAGCGGATCATTAATAATGTCTCCGGACGGCAGAGCAGTGGGCCTGCTCTTTGCTGGCTCCGACAGGATAACATACGCAAGTCCAATCGGCAGAGTGCTGAGCACATTCAATGTACGGTTGTAAATAAAAATAGGATACCCGGTATGATCCGGGTATCCTAAAATAATTCTATTAAGATAAATGTCATCTTTCATTAATACGTAATGGTTGAATTGACGTAAAACTTTACAGACCTGCCCTTTAATATTTATTTAAAGAATGGTCTTTTACAGGAATCCAGTGGGGAGCAAAACCAATCTTTTTTCCGTACCGGTTCCGGAGCCGGAGGGTCAGCCGGAGGGTCAGCCACAGGCTTAGAATCCGGCAATGGATACGGGCCGTAACCGCACCTGGGGCAGTACTGGGGTTTCGCTCCTCCTACAGTTCCGTACATCCAGGGCCATGGGCCGAATATTGGCTGGCCCGGGGGCCTTATAAAAAAGGGACCAAAAGGCGCTTTCCCTTTATCAGGCCCCTGGACCCAGCCGCCTATGGATCCTAATCCGTATCCCATGAATATATCACTCCAATCTCATTTTTTAAAAATTGTGTGCTTTATTTACCTTAATATATTGGTTATAACACCAAACTGTGACAAAGACAGGGGCTAAATGCCATCCCGCCTTTCATTTAACATCCGGAACTCACAGGGAGTAAAACCTGTCCATTTTTTAAATGCCCTGTGGAAAGCGCTTGTTTCGGAAAAGCCAAGAAAAAAGGAAATTTCATCAATTGTAACATTTTTATCCTTCAAATAAGATGCAGCCAGATCCCTGCGAATCATATTGAGCAGCTTGATAT
>CBEULQ010000565.1:0-2700 GCA_965543975.1 uncultured Desulfocucumis sp.
ATCACTGCGTATGCATTATAATAACCCTGAAGTTTTAGTATGGAAATTAGTGAAGTGTACAAAGCTTTACCGATTCCTCTGCCTGTGCTGTTCTGCCTTAAATAAATAGAAACATCCACTGCCCATCTATAGGCAGCACGTTCATGATGCTCAGAAGCATAGGCATATCCCAAAATGCGATCATCTTCTTCTAATACTATCCATGCATAATTTACTGATATGCGCTCAATTCTTGCTTTCATTTCTTCTCTGGACGGTGGCGTCAATTCGAAAGAAATTGCGGTATCTTCAACGTATGGGCTATATATCTCAAGAATCTGTTCCGCATCATTTATAGTAGCTAATCTAATCAACATATTTACTCCTCTACCGTTTGACGTGTTCTGAACAGGAAATTTCTTTTCGTTAAAACAGAACTCCTCTTTTATCACTATACAACCACTGAAGTTTTTAAGAAATCAGCCCCAACTGATTTCGCTGGGGCTGCTTCTTAATGCGACAGTCGAGAACCGTCCCCTGTCGCATTCTGTCGCATTTATTGTAACAACTCCTGAAGAAAAGTTAAGCGTTTCTTGAAATCGAAATATGCTTTTTGCGCCTTTTCCACCTGGAGCGCGCGAAACCTTACACTGTCTCCCGGTTTGGCCTGGGCTATTTTCCAGAGGTCTGCAGCTATAACTGTGGCAATCTTTGCATAGCCTCCTGTTGTCTGACGGTCGGATAGCATAATAATGGGTTGCCCATGTCCCGGAACCTGTAGAGCTCCGGGTGGAATACCGTCAGAAATGATATCGGCGCCGGATAAATGCTCAATCTTTGGTCCTTCCAGACGGCATCCCATCCGGTCAGATTCACTGGTAACCAGGTATTCGTTGTTAAGGAATGTGTGGATGCCTCTTTGGCTGAAATAATCGTCCTGAGGTCCCAGAACAACCTTTACCTCCCATGAAGAATTATAATTCGGGATGTAGCCGGCAGGGACTTTCCGGCCGAAATGTTCAATGGGACCAGGCGGTTCACCGGAACGTATCAAATCTCCACTTTTTAAAGCTCTTCCATTGATCCCACCGATTCCTCCACGGATATATGTCGATTTGCTGCCCAAAACAGGGGGAACATCGACTCCGCCGGATAAAGCAAGGTAAGACCGGCAGCCGCTTTTAGACCAGGCAAATTCTAAGACGTCACCTGCCGATACCTTTACTGCCTCCCACAACGGAATCTGCTCACCGTTTAACTTCGGGTCCATGTCAGCCCCGGTGATTGCTATAAGCCCGCCCTCCAGGACTTTAAATTCAGGACCTGCCATTGTTAACTCAAGTGCCGCCTCAGACGGGGAATTGCCTACCAGAATGTTAGCCACTTGCAGGGAATAATCGTCCACCGCTCCTGCCACCGGCATTCCAAATTCCTGATAAGCGCCGCGACCCAAATCTTGCACGGTGGACAACAGGCCGGGCTTTTCTACTTCAAGTACAACCACCTCATTTATCCCCCCCCGTCTTTCCCGTTAACACCTGTACTCTATACGTTCCATCCTCTATTTCTTTCTTTATTCTAATGTAATCCTCTTCTTCTACTGACGCGAACCTCACGTAGTCGCCGGCAGACAACACTACCGGCGGTTCAGAGTAGGGATCGTACAATTTAACAGGCGTTCTTCCTATGAGCCGCCATCCCCCGGGGCTGTCTATAGGATAAACGCCGGTCTGTTTATCGGCTATGCCAACCGATCCGGCAGGTATGAGTGTCCGGGGAACCATCAGTCGAGGTGTGGCGATTCTCTGGGACATGCCGCCCAGATAGGGGAATCCGGGGGTAAACCCCAACATAAAGATAAGATAATCCGTTTGGGTGTGTATTTTTACCACTTCTTCCTGGGTAAGCTTGTTTTGCTCAGCCACATCCTCCAGGTCGGGACCATATTGCCCCCCGTACACTACTGGTAAAACAGTAATTTTGGGCTCCGGGATTTCAAAATCAACCATGTCCGTTTCTAATATGCGCAAATATTCTTCCAGTGACTGTAATGAAATTTTAATGGGATCGTAATAAACAAGAAGCGATCGAAAAGTAGGAATCATATCTCCTATGAATTCCGGCTTATTTTTCTTGATGGCCAAAAACATATTACGAACCTTGCGGTTAATACGTGGATTTATTTCATTTCCGAATTCCACAACCAGCGCTTTATCTCCGGCAGGCAGAAACCTGATCCTATCGGACATACTGTGCCACTCCCCAAATAGATATTAGGATTACCTTTGCTGTTAACTACCGTATCATCATATTTGGCAATACAAGTACAATCTCCGGATAATAAGTTATAAGTGTGATAAAGAGAAGCATGATCACAAAGGAGGGAAATGCATAACGGGCAATTTTAAATATGTTCTCATTTACAATGCCATTGATGACGAAAAGATTGAAGCCCACGGGAGGCGTGATCTGGGCAATCTCAATCATAATCACGAGATAGATGCCGAACCAAAGGGGATCGAAGCCGGCCGCCTTAATCAGAGGCAGGGCGAGGGGAAGGCTCATGACGATCATAGAGAAGCCGTCCAGCATACAGCCCAGAATTATGTACATGATGGACAAAATCAAAATCAACTGGTATTTGGAAAGCCCGAGAGTGCCAATGAACTCGGTGAGTCCGGACGGGATGCCGAGATACCCCACTCCCACAGACAAAAATGA
>CBEULQ010000566.1:0-2696 GCA_965543975.1 uncultured Desulfocucumis sp.
GTCATATACTCTTCTGTCTACAACAATAAAAAACGACACCTCCCTCTATATAAATAAATAATTTAGGATACACACGTATCCTTCCTTATCGCTTTAGTAATTTGGTTTGAGAACGGTTTTTATCCCGATGTCGTTCTATAGCAAGGTCGATTAACCGGTCAAGCAGTTCCTGGTAGCTGATACCGGTTGCCTCCCATAGCTTAGGAAACATACTAAATTGAGTAAAACCGGGCATAGTGTTGATTTCGTTTACCAATATGGCGTCGTCTGACTTGCGGATAAAAAAGTCAACCCTTGCCAAGCCTGCGCAATCAAGGGTCTTAAATACTTTTACCGCCAACTCCTGCAATCGGGTGATCGTATTGGGTGGCAAGTTGGCAGGGATCTCTAGTTGGGTCATACCGTCTAAATATTTGGCTTCGTAATCATAGAATTCCTTTAGTGGAATTATCTCCCCAGGCAGAGAAGCAATGGGATCATCATTCCCCAATACACTTACCTCTACCTCTCTGGCATTAATAAATTCCTCAACGATAATCTTGCGATCGTATTTGGCTGCCAGATCCATGGCCAAAATTAGCTCATCCCGCTGATGGGCCTTGGTAACACCCACACTGGATCCAAGGTTGGCCGGCTTGATAAAACAGGGATATCCCAGGCACCTTTCCACTGTCTCTATAACAAGTTGTGAGTTGTTTTCCCAGTCTCGTCGCAGGCAAGACCAAAACCGTGCCTGGTTTATGCCGTGTTGGGCCAGCACCGTTTTCATCATTACCTTATCCATACCCAAGGCCGATCCCAAGACACCTGCCCCCACATAGGGTACATTGGCCAGTTCCAATAGACCCTGGACGGTACCATCCTCGCCGTAGGTACCGTGAAGAACCGGTATAATCACATCGACCGAACCGGTCTTGGTGCTCCCAACGGCAAGTATATCCAATTTCACACCTATCGATTTATCTGGTAAAGCTTCGTGCTCTGCTGCGCCGGCTACATCCGCTCCAGTTAAAACCTGAGTATTTACTCCTGCCATTAGTTGTGCCGGCGTTAAACCGGATAACCACTTCCCTTCCCGGGTGATGGCTACCGGAATCACCTCATATTTTTCCCGGTCTAAGGCATTTAACACGCTGGCCGCCGAGTTTAATGAAACCTCGTGTTCTCCGGAGCGTCCTCCAAAGAGTATCAGCACACGTTTTTTGGGCTCCATGACAATCAACCTCCAGTATATACTTTAACACTTTTATCTGGTTATTAATTGTTAGTATTAAACATATTTCATTAGTCACTTTTTTTATGTTAAAACCTAAAGACATTCAGCCTATCTCTATTAGGCAATTAAAACGGATTACCTGCAGCTTCAAATTATTGTATTTTTATTTTAAATCAGCAGGGATTATATTAAACTGGAAACATGGCTGTCAATAGAAAGGTTGCGGTAGCCCGAAGGAGTTTTGATCCCATGGAAATCATACCGCCATTGGCAAACGATGAACTGATACGTTTCTTGAAAAGGGATTATGCCAACAACCTTTATTTTTTCAATTATATCCGGAATATTAGCCGCCGTAACCCGCCGGCCCGCATTCTAACCGCAACGGAAAACGGCGCCATTGTCGCAGCGGTTCTTATTTCGCCGGTTCATTGCTGCATTTCCGCAACAAACGAAAGCGTAATCGACCAGGTAGCCGCCCGGTTACCCTCAATAAACAGTCACTACATACTGGGCAGATACGATTTTACAGACAGGTTGCTGGACAACATCACGGGACCGGAAAGAAAGAAAAAAACTTACAGCTTCTGCAGGCTTAACCCGGAGAAACTGCCTTATCCCGACAACGCGTTGAGCGAAAAGGCATCCCCGGACGATTATTTGAAGCTGGTAAGTTTTTACCGAAATAACGATATGCTTTTAAACTGCGAGGAACGTCTTGATTATATACTGAACAGCGGAACCGCTTATCTCATCAGAGAAAATGATACTGTGGTCTCCTGCGCACTGACCACCACGGAAACCGGCGATATGGCCATGGTGGGTTCCGTTTTTACCGTAGAGGACCGCAGAAAACACGGCTTTGCCCGGGGCTGCATAATGAATCTGTGCCGGAAACTGGTTGAACGTAACAAAAGTGTTCACCTGTTTTACGAATCTGAGAACAAGCACCTGGCCGGCCTGTACAACAGCCTGGGATTCGAGGAAACCGGCAAATGGCTGCTTGCCTCTTTGCCATGATTTTTGAAAGGTGCTTTAATTATATGGAGAATACCAGTTACATTTTTATTAATACGAAATCAAATATTTATAACGAGGCAGTGGAATTACGACACCGCTTATTTTTCCTGCCCCACGGCCTACCCCGGGAAACAGTCTTTGATGAACTGGAAGATAGTAGCATTCACCTTGCCGCTATGGTTTCAGAGAAGCTTGCCGGCTATTCCCGTATTACCATTGGAGAGAATATGGCCCTGATTTCCCAGATAGTTGTTGAACCGAAACTGGAAAGACGGGGAATCGGCCGGGGGATGCTGGAAAAGCTTATTGAAAAAGCCCGACAGGGGAATGTAAAAAAAATTACACTCTCCTCCCGTCTACATGCTGTGGAATTCTATAAAAAATTTGGATTCATTACGGCGGGTGAGGTTTATCCTTCTGCCAAAACCGGTATACCTCATATAAAAATGGTTAAGTATTT
>CBEULQ010000567.1:0-2694 GCA_965543975.1 uncultured Desulfocucumis sp.
GAAGCAGTCAATATTAAAATAATAAAACAGGTTGCCACCGGAACTGATGTTTGGTAAAATTAACAAAACAAATGTTCTGGGAGGTTTTGTTACATGTCTGTAATTGAGCAAATCCACTCCAACGCTGAAGGCGCCATCCGGGAGATTGAAGCAGAGATCGCCGATTTGGAGGAAAAAATAGAAATGCATAAACTTCGCATCCAAAGCGCCCGGGTCCAGATCCAGGCGTTAAAGAGGTTCCTAAACCCGGAAGAGGGCATTTCCGAATTGATAAAGCCTGCCAAAGGGTCGAAGAAAAACGGCAAAGCACATATTGAGGGACTTGAGCTTCAGTAAAGCGGGATGTGGCAGATAAACATAAGGTCCGGACAGGTCAGAGGTGAGGGGGCACACCTCCTCCGGAGGAATGTCCCCAACGTATAATGTCCCCATTTAATACTGTACAACAACCCGGCGATGTTTTTAGGACGGTCTCCGGCTCCCCCAGGGAGCCTTTTATACATTGGACGCTATCCGGGCTTTTCTTTTATCCCTGTAACCGGCCAGAACAACATAGGCCGAAGGCAATACGACAAGAGTCAGCATGGTGGAAAAAACCAGCCCGGAAATAATGGTCATCCCCATTGGAATGAAGAATGGATCCCCGAGGAGGGTCATGGGCAAAAGCCCGGCCGTGGCTGTGGCCGTGGTCAGCAATATCGGGCGCAGGCGGGCTTCCCCGGCCCGGATTACAGCCTCTTTCAATTCCATACCCGCCCTCCGGGCCTTTTCTATAAAGTCTATCAGCACTATTCCGTTGCGCACCACTATGCCTGCCAGTGAGATGATCCCCATCATGGACATAAATCCCAGAGGGGTGCGGGTTACAAAAAGACCTACCATGCTGCCTGCCACGGCCAGACAAACAGTGCTCATGATCAGCGGCGGCAGGCTCAGGGAATTAAACTGGGTGGAATAATCAAACCGAAAATGGACATGGTGTTAAGTGTAATGCCCAGCGGGGGCAGGAAGATCAGGCTCACCGCCATGGATATGGGGATGGCAAAGGCAATAATGACGGAAGTGATAAGGTTCAGCCCCAGAGTACAGACCAAAAGCACCGCCGCGATGGCTATTATCATTTCCTTCCGCAAATCATCGTATAAAGTCTTGACATCCTCACTCTGGACATAAACCGGCTCCACTGAGGCCCAGGGGGGCAGGGTTTTCTTCAACGCCTCCAGCATGTTGTCTACCCGCGCCTGCTGAGAGGGAATATCAATACCGCCTGCACCGGCACAAAAATCCCCTCCCTTGTTTCCACGGTCCGCCTGGCCTTTACCACCTGCCCGGGAAACCAATCTCTCTGGGAATTGTCCACGGTCACCTCCACGCCTATGGTGCCTGTGCCCTGGTTGGTGGTAGGCAGTATACGGGTTACTCTGCCTTCCCTGTTTTGGTTATGTAGAATAAGGGTTACTGCATTACCTTTTTTCCAGGTGGAAATCTCACTGTCCGGAACCGGCAGAATCACCTTTAACGGATTAACCTGCCCCACACGGTACACCGGAGTGCCGCTGCCGACAATCTGCCCCACCGAAGAAAGCTTTTCTATCACCGTTCCGCCCAGGGGCGACCTGAGCTGGTTTTTTCCTTCGTTAACCAGTGAGTAAGATTGCTGGGCAAGCAGATATTCCTTTTCAGCCACGGTGAAAAGCGCAGGAATGTATCCTAACATTGTTAGATTCGGCCTAACAATGCTAGGCTATCAATAAGCGAAACCCAGTTAAGTGGTGATGGAACGAAATTGCTACATCTCACCCTTTTCTATCACTTATGGTGCATTCTTACGGCGATCAGTTTCCGTAAGTATAAGTAATAAAAACAATCCAATACCTGCTAAAGAGAACACCATTAATGAACCGATTGCGATATATATTTCTCCGGTAGAAAAACGGGTGATTATCGCTGTAAACATACTAAAAAGTATTAAACCTATTGACAAAGCATAGAGCACAGCGCGTATCTTGTTCATTCCATATCTTTTACGGGTTTCTCTTGTCAGTATGCTGTAAGTTATTAACGTTCCGCCTGCAACGATAAATATTCCGGAACCTGTAACACTTACTGGATCTAAGTGCATAAAGTACGTCATTACAACCGTGAACATCCCAAATAATACAAGAAGTACTCCGGCAGTTATTCCAGCCGTTGAAATACGTGCTGTCATAGTAGAATAAACCGCTTGCTTCGCCGTATCCTGTCCGAGTTTACGCATGTCATCCACCAGTCCGCTCAAATCACCCATGGAAATCACTGCCTCTTTGAAAGCCTGCTCATCATCCATACCACGGGATTTATAATCTGCAGTTTTTTCTTTTATATTTATGGCAAGCTCTTCCTTCAGGTCAAACAGCTGCTGACTTGCGCCAACCCCGGAAAACAAATTGTCGATATATGCTGTTACTTTTTTATCCATGCGATTTTCAATCTTTGACATCGTCAAAACCTCCTGTAATCAATTTGTCTAAAATACCCTTTGCAAAGCTCCAGTCTTTTTTGCTTCGTTCATAGAGTTCTTTGCCTTTATCGGTGATGCGATAATACTTGCGTCTACCGCCCTGGGTTTCATCCCCCCAATAGGAGAGGATGCAACCGTCTTGCTCCAATCTACGGAAAGCGGTATATAAGGTCGCTTCCTTTAATTCATACTGG
>CBEULQ010000568.1:0-2692 GCA_965543975.1 uncultured Desulfocucumis sp.
TAATTATGTTAACCCTGTTTTAATCTTTTGCCACCTTGACCATGGCCGGACGGACCACCTTGCCCTTTAAACAATAACCGCACCTGAATTCCTGGGTAACGGTATTATCCGGGTTTTCTCCGGCAGGTTCCTGCATTACCGCCTCGTGCCTGGTTGGATCGAACTGCTCGCCCTGTGCCGCTATTCTCTCCAGGCCTTCCTTTTGCAGTACATCCTCAATCTGCCGGTAAATCATCTCTACCCCTTCAACAACCTTACGCGGGTCATCATCCTTAACCTCAAGGGCCCTCTGGAAATTGTCCAGAACCGGCAAAAGAGCTATTATCAGCTGCTCGGAAGCATATTTGTAAAACTCTTCCTTCTCCTTCTGTGTCCGGCGCCGGAAATTTTCAAAATCAGCCTGGAGCCTTACCATGCGGTCATAATAATCCTCTGCCCTGGACCTTTCCTCTTCCACAAGTTTTTTCAGCTTCTCTACCTCCGTCATTTCTTCAGTTCCGGAGGCTGTATGCTCCCCTGCGTCAGCGCCGTTGATTCCGTCAGGCCCTACGCCGGATTGACCGGTAGCACAGGTATTTTCTCCATCATTTACGGACCCTTCATTTTCTACTTGTTCAGTCATGATCTCATCCGCTTCCGGTTTATTGTTTTTCACCTCGAATTTTTCATTAACAGGCATTAAAAATTTTCACCCCTTATGGTTCGGAGGCCGTTGAAAAACTGCACCTGGCTTTGTCAGGCTTGTTTTTGACCGGCCTCTAGATGACAGTCTCCTAGCTACACCTCTTTGTTCTCTTTTTTCTCCTCACGCTTTTTTATTATGGTGTCAATTCTCAATATGGCCTCGGCTATCTCCCCCGCAGCCTTTAATGCATGGGTCTTAACCAGAGTGGGGTCAACAACGCCCAGATCATACATATCACAAACATCACCGCTATCGCAGTCCACGGCCAGGGAAGGCTTGCCTACCTCCGCCTGGGCAGCCAGCACATCACCGAGTTTTTCCAGGGGATTAAAGCCTGCATTGGCCACTATCTGAGCCAGTGGTCTTTTCAGTGCCTCAATTACGCAATCCACGCCGTAGGCAGCCATTCCCCTCATGCCTGCCCTTACTCTCTCAACATCCCTGACGGCAGCCAGCTCCACGGCTCCTCCTCCAGGCACCACACCACCCTTGACAGCGGCCTGAACAGCTGAGGCAGCATCCCTGGCTATGCGCTCGCGCTCACCCACCACCTCCGCGGTGGCGGCCCCCACCAGCACTGTGGCCATTGGCTTGCCGGTTCCTCCCAGCAGCCAAACCTGTTCCAATTTCTCGTCGTTATATGCCCTGGCTGCTTTACCCAGATATTGCATAAGCGCCCCGATATCCTTCTTCAGTCCGGTACGTTTAATCATGCGGGCGCCGGTATGCTCAGCCGCCTTACGCAATTCTTTGGAGGCCACCCTCTGAACCACCATTATTCCGGCGTCGGTGAGCATTTCCTCCGCAATGTCGTCAACCCCCCTGTCGGCCAGCACCAACCCTACGCCCAGGTCGATAATTTTCTGGATTCCTTCTTTATGCCTGTCTTGCAGTTCCAGATAACGGGCAAAGCCCGCCTCCGTAGCCAGAGCCTCCTCCTCAATTTCCTCGGGTTCAAGGGCGTCATCTATTATCAATACCGCCGGCTGCTCAAGTTCCGCCGGCATATGACGGTTCATTTTTTCCTTATTAATTATTACCCCCATGAAAACCTGGTTATCCGCGCCCTCCTCGGCAGCCACCGTTTCCGACAGCTTAAAGGTGCGTTCATTGAGTTTTTCCCTGCCGATAAGGGCCGCAGCCTGCACCACCAGATCCGCAATATCCTCGTGCTCCCGACCGGCCACCAGCGCCACTTTTCTTAAGAGCGGGTGGTCAATGTCCTCCACCGGCTTGGAATGCTCCTCAATAGCCTGCAGTCCCCGTTTGATCCCAGCCCTTAGCCCCTCGATAACCCGGGCCACCGGAACCCCTCTGGCCACCTGGTCAACTCCTGTGCTAACCAGTGCACCGGCCATCACTGTGGCTGTGGTGGTACCGTCACCAATTTCCTCCTGTTGGGCTTTGGCTATATTTATGAGCATCCTGGCAGCAGGATGGTTTGCTTCCATCATGGTTAGAATGGTAACTCCGTCATTGGTGATGACCACTTCCCCGAACTGGTCCACCAGCATGGTATCCAGCCCTTTGGGACCAAGGGTGCCCTCCACTGCGGAGGATATGGCCCTTATGGCATTTGCGTTGGTTACCAGTGCCGCCATTCTCTCATCGACTTCAGCCCCGGTGCTTGCTTGTTGTTTTAAACTCAAAAGATGGTATCCCCCCTAAAATTACTTCCATATAAAATTACTTCCAGCCCCGGGATAGTTTTTCCAGTGCCTCGGTGAGATTTTTGGTCATACACTCCACAACGCTTACCACCCGGGCATAGTCCATTCTGGTGGGCCCCAGCACACCGATGCTCCCCAGGGGAATGCCGTTAATATGATAGGTAGCGGTAACAATGCTGCATTCCTTCACTTCATCCCTATTTAGCTCGTCGCCTATGCGTACGGTCACCCCTTTGGGCTCCGTATTCTTTTCCAGCAGGTTACAGAGTAAATCCTCCTGTTCCAGCAGGCTTAACAGGGTTTTAACCTTCTCCACATTGTTAAATTCAGGCTGGTT
>CBEULQ010000569.1:0-2684 GCA_965543975.1 uncultured Desulfocucumis sp.
TGCTGGCATGTGCAGCGTTTGTTGGTGCGTGTCCAGATGTTCATGCGTTGAGCTTCTTTGATTAAATTCTCCCGGAAGCTGGGGTGCGCCAGTTCTATAAGAGCTTCAGTCCGCTCCCAGGTGGCTTTGGCCTTCATGCAGGCAACCCCGTATTCCGTAGCGACATACATAACCGTGGATCTGGTGGTGGTAACGATGGTGCCTGGTTGCAGGGTGGGGTTGATGCGGCTGCGCAAATTACCCTCTTTGTCCTTGTAGGTGGACTGCAGCGCTATAAAGGATTTCCCTCCCCTGGAAAGGTATGCGCCTTCCACGAAGTCTACCTGTCCGCCGGTGCCGCTTATTTGACGCGTCCCGGAGGATTCCGCCGCCACCTGACCGTAAAGATCCACTTCCAGTGCGTTGTTGATGGAAAAAACCTTGTCGTTTTGGGCAATTATATGTGGATAGTTGGTATAATCCACGGGATATGAGGCCACAGTGGGGTTTTGATCCAGAAAATCATACAATTCATTGCTGCCCAGGGCAAAGGTGAAAACCATTTTTCCCCGGTCAATGTTTTTCTTATTGTTGGTAATCCTGCCGGCTTTCCACATTTCCAGGTAGGCGTCGCATAACATTTCACTGTGGACCCCCAGGTCCTTGAGATCCGACTGGGCTATCAGTTTCCCCATGGCGTTGGGAAGTGCGCCGATGCCAAGCTGGATGCAGCACCCGTCCTCCAGATAGGGCATGATGTTTTCGGCGATTTTTCTGTCCGTATTAGAAACCGGAATTTCAGGTATGGGCATTAGCGGCCAGTTTGCTTCCACGATGTAGTCCACTTCTGATATATGTATGCACTCGGAGTTTCCGCCCGACACCCTGGGCATGTTGGGGTTAACTTCCAATACAACTTTCTTGGCCACTTCGCATGTTTTCTTTGAATATACGTTGTTTAGGCCGAAATTAAAATAACCGTGCCTGTCCATGGGGGAAACCGCTATCATGGCCACGTCCAGGCAGTCGCAGTATTCGTGGTAACTGGGAACCTCACGGAAAAGCAGGGGGTAGTAATAACACATGCCAAAATCGTGCATTTTACGGTCAATGATGGTAAAGTGTCCGCTGTTGAAAATAAAATGTTCCTTGGTGGGATCAGCCATAGCTACTTGCGGGGGGCCGGAGACCCTGGCCGCAGACCTAATTTTTACGTCATAAAGTTCATCCTTGCGGCGAGCCAGAGCCTTGTCCAGTTCCACCACCTGTCCCAGAAACGTACCGTAATCCACCCAGTCGCCGGATTTAATAATTTTTACGGCCTCGTCTGCAGTTACCAGTTTTCTTTTGTATTCCTCTGTGTAGCTCATTATGTGTCCTCCCTCTCCCGAGTTCAATAACAATACAAAATTGTTTGTATTTTTACACAGCAAGAAGAATACCACTTTTTAAAATTTCAAAAAATTAGAACAAGCTTAAAACAAGCCTGTTCCACGGCTGTAATTAATTGGTTTTGGTTGGTAAATGTTGCATGTGTCCCGGATGAGAGACGTGAAAGAACCGGATGCAAGGAGAAATATACAGTTTGGCCCGTGTCTCAGCTGTCGCAATAACAGGACACGTAGGGAAATTAATAACTCCAGTGTTCATATAATGTTATGTTTGGATAATTTTCTGTATAGAACCGAGCGGTGAATTTTTAATATCCTGGCCGCTTCTTTTTTATTGTTTCCGGTCTGGGCAAGGGCCTGCAGCAGGATATTTCTTTCTGCTTCTTCCATGGCCTCGTTATAACCTGTTATGGCGTTAACAGGCCTCTTTCTGGAGGAAACTCTTTTTAACAGTACCGGGAAATCCTCCGGTTTTAGTTGATCGGCGTCGGTCAGGTTAATAGCCTGCTCCAGGATGTTTTCAAGTTCCCTTACATTTCCCGGCCAGTCATAGCGGTTAAAAAGCTCCAGCACTTCAGCGGAAACACTTTTTACTTCCGAACACAGGCGTGAAGCAAGCTTTTTTATGAGATTTTCCGTTAGGGCCGGTATGTCTTCCCTGCGTTCCCTTAAAGGAGGAATATTAAGAAGAACAACATTTAACCGATAGTATAAATCCTCTCTGAAAAGGTTTGAGCGGGTCATTTCCTCAAGATTGCGGTTGGTGGCCGCGATAACCCTTACATCGACGTTTAACGACTCAATGCCTCCGATTTTTTCTATTTCCTTTTCCTGCAACACCCGCAGCAGCTTGGCCTGCATGGACCTGTTCATGTCACCTATTTCGTCCAGAAATATGGTTCCGCCCTGGGCTATTTCAAATTTACCCGGTTTGCCGCCCTTTTTGGCCCCGGTGAAAGCGCCCTCCTCGTAACCGAACAATTCGGATTCCAGCAATTCTTCAGGAATTGATGTGCAGTTTACCCTGACAAAGGCCATATTTTTCCTTGGAGAGGCATTATGTATGGCATGGGCGAAAAGCTCCTTGCCGGTCCCGCTTTCACCAGTTATCAGTACGGTTGAGGTGGTTTTGGCAATTTTGGCCACCTTGTCTTTAAGCCTGTGTATTTTTTCGCTATTGCCGGTGATTTCTTCAATGGAGTATTTTGCCCTGCGTTCCCTGTGCAGTTCTTCCTTGTAGTAGGAAAGTTCATTTTCAAGGGTTTTTATTTTTTTAATAAAATCCCTGGTCAGGGGCAGCTCGTCTTTGAAAAG
>CBEULQ010000570.1:0-2681 GCA_965543975.1 uncultured Desulfocucumis sp.
CATTGGGCTGTTCTCCAAGGACATGGGAATAGATTTGGGCACCGCTAATTCGTTGGTATATGTGAAAGGCAAGGGGATCGTATTGCGTGAGCCCTCTGTTGTGGCCATTCAGAAAGATTCCGGCCAGGTTCTGGCGGTGGGCGAAGAAGCCAAGCAAATGATCGGCAGAACACCGGGCAACATTGTCGCCATCAGGCCGATGAAGGACGGGGTAATAGCGGATTTTGACGTTACTCAGAGCATGATTAAATATTTTATCAGCAAAGCCCTGAGGGGTAGAACATTTCTTGTTCACCCCAGGGTGGTGGTGTCGGTTCCCTCCGGCGTTACTGCTGTTGAAGAAAGGGCTGTAAGAGAGGCTGCCATCCAGGCCGGCGCCAGGGAGGCATACCTCATTGAAGAGCCCATGGCCGCAGCCATAGGAGCTGGGCTGCCGGTTCACGAACCTACCGGCAATATGGTGGTGGACATAGGCGGAGGCACCACGGAGGTTGCGGTAATCTCCCTGGGCGGCATAGTAACCAGCCGTTCCATCCGCATAGCAGGGGACGAGATGGATGACGCCATTATACAACACGTTAAAAAAGCTTATAATTTAATGATTGGCGAGAGGACTTCCGAAGAAATTAAAATTGAAATCGGAACTGCCTACCCCCAGAAAACCACCACGGTGTATGACATCAGAGGGCGGGATTTGATAACTGGTCTTCCGAAAACTGTAAATATTACCTCCGAGGAAATCCATAAAGCTCTTTCCGAACCGGTCTCCGCTATTCTGGATGCCATCAAAGCCACTCTGGAGCAGACACCCCCGGAACTTGCCGCCGATATAATGGACCGGGGTATTGTGATGGCAGGGGGGGGATCTCTGTTGAAGGGACTGGACCGCCTGGTAAGCGAGCAGACAGGCATGCCTGTGCACCTTTCCGACGACCCGCTGCTGGCTGTTGCCTATGGTACTGGAAGAGTTCTTGAGAATATTGAGATTCTGCGCAGAGTGCTGATACAACCCAAAAGGCTTGCCTGACCGGGATATTGCAGCCCGGCCGGTAAATCCGGAGGAAAGCAAGGGCGTTTAAGCTTTTGGTAATTAGTTATCTTGAAAAGCCGTTTCCTAAAAATCATGAAGATGGTATCCCCAATTATTAACTGGTGCATTCCATTACCCGGAGTAATACAATAAATGTATAACAGCTTGTCATTAAAATTTCAGATTTATCCGATAGCTAACCGCCGCTAATACTCCCGCTTCTTCAAGCTGGAGATAAGCGGCGCTAAGCTCCTGGATAACACCTTCTAAGATTCAGATGGGGTTATAACCCCACCTGAATCAAGAATTTGTATATATCAGCTTTTGCCCTGGTATCCGGAGGTGGACCTATTGCCCCGCAGGGTAGCATATAAAAGAATATTCCTTTTGGCTGTGCTGGTATTTCTGACGCTGGCTTTGGTTAGGTATACCGCCTATGGAAGATTGTCAGTGTCCCCGGTGGAGGCGACACTCAGGGACGTGTTGTCACCGGTTCAGGGTCTGGCCACACAGGTTGGGCACCGCTTAAAAGGGCTGGTGTCCTTTCCTTTTGATGTGGTAGGTATGACAAGTCGTAATCATGAGCTGTCCGAAAATCTTAAAAAAGCCGAAGGACAACTAAGACAGTTTGAGGAATACCGACTTGAAAACCAGCGTCTGAAAAAATTGCTGGACTTCCACTCCAACACAGCCCAGGCCATGGGCTTTGAGCTCACTAGTGCTGCTGTAATCAGCCGGGATCCGGGCAATTGGTTCGGCATGCTCAGGATAAATAAAGGCTCTACCCAAGGAATACAAAAAAATATGACCGTTCTTACACCGGAAGGTCTGGTGGGAAGGATAAGCTCGGTAAGCGCCAACACAGCTGAGGTGCTGCTGATAACCGATCCCCGTAGCGGGGTTGGCGCCCTGATCCAGGAAAACCGCACACCGGGACTGGTGGAGGGGGTGACCCCAGCTTCCGGGCAGATTCGCATGGTGCACATACCAACCGGGGCGCTGGTTAAAAAGGACCAGGTCGTAATTACTTCCGGAATGGGCAGTCTTTACCTAAAGGGTATACCGGTGGGTATCGTGTCGTCGGTGGGCCGTGAATCTTCCGGCCTGTTTAAAAGCGCTTCTTTGGTTCCGTTCGTTGATTTTGACAGGCTTGAGGAGGTTATGGTGATAACATCGGTGGGCGTGCCGAACTCTAAAATAAGCCTGGCGGATATTCCCCCACCCTGGGGACACGCAGAAAAAGCAGGCGGTTCACCCGGAACCATACGGGCAGGAGAAGGGGGGTATTAACCTTGAGCCTCCTGGTGTTGCTTGTCTTATCTTTAGTGGCATTGCTGCTGCAGTCGTCAACCTTCAACTCCTTTCAAGTATGGGGCATAAAGCCGGACCTGCTGCTGCTGGTAATTGTTTTCAACGCTTTTTTAAGAGGCTACAGAGAAGGTGCCTTTGTAGGGTTCTGCGCAGGTTTGCTGCAGGATATTATCACCGGCAGCTATATAGGATTAAACGCCTTGACCTACATGGCCGTAGGCTATCTTGTGGGTATGGCGCAGTCCAAGCTGTACAAAGAAAGTTCTCTGATAATGATGTTTCTGATGTTGGCCGCCTCCCTGGCGGAGCAGTTATTAAAATATTTGTTGATGAGCTACAC
>CBEULQ010000571.1:0-2677 GCA_965543975.1 uncultured Desulfocucumis sp.
AGAGTCATGGAAGAAAATTGACGATAAAAACTGGGAAATAAAGATCAGGGAAGGGGTTAAATTTCACGACGGCACCCAACTGACTGCCCAGGCAGTTAAATGGTCCCTGGAGAGAGCTATAAAAATTAATCCGAAAGTGCTTACATATACAAAAATTAGCAACATCAAACCTGTGGACGATAAAACCCTGTTGATAACCACATCGGAGCCCAACGGCGATTTCCCGGCGTCACTCCACTTTTCCAATACGTCAATAATCAGCCCAAACTCCGTCGATAAGAGCGGAAAACTGATAAAACCGGTGGGGACCGGACCTTTTATGTTTGAAAATTGGGACAGGGCTACCGGCGAGCTAACCCTTGTTAAATACCAGGCATACTGGGCAGGAGCACCCAAAACAGACAAAGTGTTGATTAAACCGCTGCCCGACCCCAACACCAGGGCGCTGGCCCTGGAAAAGGGCGAGATTGACTTTACCTGCGACCCTCCGTACAACGAATTGGAAAGGTTGTCATCCGTGGAGGGGATAAAGCTGGAACGCCACCAGACGGCAAGAAACTATGTGCTGGAATTAAACCTTAAAAAAGAACCGTTCAATGATTTAAAGGTCAGAAAGGCCGTTAGTCATGCTATTGACAAAGAAGCCATCGTAGAGCACGTATTATTCGGCTGCGGCGCACCGGCAAAGGGACCGTTCATGCCCGGAATGGCCTGGACCAATGAGGAGCTTAAAGGTTATCCCTATGACCGGGAAAAAGCCGGGGCTCTAATGGCGGAGGCCGGTTGGAAGGATACGGACGGGGACGGGATAATCGATAAAAACGGCAAGCCTTTTAAAGTTATTTTAATGACCTATTCCCAGAGACCCGGCCTGCCCCCCATGGCCCAGGCCATCCAGGATCAGTTAAAAAGCATGGGCATAGACATGAAGGTGGAAATAATGGAATGGGGTGCCATAACCCAGAAGGTGGAAACAGGAAATTGGGACATGAAAATTGTGGCCAGGGCCACAGCCATGATCCCGACCCCCGCATATTATATGCAGGTTTTATATCATTCGGAATTGAACAAGGAACTGGGTTACCGCAACGAAAAGGTTGACCGGTTAATAGAAGCCTGCTCGGCAAGCTTTGATCCCGCGGAGAAATACAGAGTATCCAGGGAGATACAGCAAATAGTCGAAGAGGACCTTCCGGTTATAACCCTCGCGCATTACGGGGTGGCGGTGGCCATGAAGAACAAGGTCGAAGGATACGTTTTCAACCCTACGGCGCACGATTATAATTTTACCAGCGAAGTGCAGCTCAAGGAGTAACCCGATGTGGCCTTATCTAATCAAGCGACTGGCGGCAACAATGCTGGTGGTTGTTGCCGCCTCGGCGCTTACCTTTTTCGTTCTGCACCTGGCGCCCGGAGCAACTCCTGTATTAATACTTAAATACACATTCATCGGGCTGGAGGAAATACCTACTGATTCTGAAATAGCTGAAATAAGCGACCGCTTTAAACTGAACGCGCCTTTATACCTGCAGTATTTCCGGTGGCTGAAAGAAGCGGTATCCGGGAACCTTGGAATGTCATTCGTATACAGCCAGCCGGTGGCGGAACTGCTGATGATAAAACTTCCGGCCACGGCATTGCTGGCTGCGCTCAGCAGTATGCTTTCCCTGGCGGTAGCTGTGCCGTTGGGCATGATAACCGCTGTCAGAAGAAACACGTTAATCGATCAACTGGGCCGTATTGCCGCGCTTTTTGCCGTATCCATGCCTGGTTTCTGGCTCGCTCTCATTCTAATAATAGTTTTTTCAATTAAATTAGATCTGCTGCCGGTGGCAGGCTACGGCGGTTTCTTGCATTTTATTCTACCATGCGTTACCCTTGCCGCGGGAATGTCTGCGGTAATCATGCGTATAATGCGTTCCAGCGTGCTGGACGTCATGGGTCAGGATTATATAATGACTGCCAGGTCAAAAGGGCTGTCGGAAACCGCTGTCTTCACCGGCCACGCACTAAAAAATGCAATGCTCCCGGTGATTACCGTGGCTGGCTTGCAGTTTGGCCACCTTTTGGGAGGGTCTGTGATAGTGGAGACCATATTCGGATGGCCGGGTATAGGAAAGTTGTTGGTGGACTCCATCTTTGCCAGGGATGTTCCCATGATACAGGGCTGTATATTGCTGGTGGCCGCTGCTTACGCCACGGTAAATTTGTGCGTTGATGTTGTTTACGCATTGATTGATCCCAGGATTAGTTACGGGGAGGATTAATGATGGACGAAGCGGCAGTAAATATCAACAGTGTTCGAATTGCCCCGGACAGAATTATTTACAACAGGGTGATTAAGCTGAGTGGCCTAGCCGTTCTTTTTCTGGTATTTATTGCCCTGGCAGCCCCGTTACTGGCTCCCCATGATCCCACTGCCACATCGCTATCCGCCAAGCTGCAGCCGCCATCAATGGAATACCCCTTCGGTACGGACCATCTTGGCCGCTGTATTTTTAGCAGGGTTATTTACGGTACACGCCTTTCCCTTCAGGTAGCTCTGTCAGTTGTTGTGATGAGCGCATCTATCGGCATCACTGCCGGGGTAATTTCGGGATACGCGGGTGGTTTTACAGACAGTCTGATCATGCGTGTTGTTGATGTTATGCTTTCTTTTCCCAGTATAATATTGGCT
>CBEULQ010000572.1:0-2670 GCA_965543975.1 uncultured Desulfocucumis sp.
TAAGGGGACACACCTCTATGAGAGCCTGAATTTGGGGTGAGGAATGTCCCCAACGCATAAAAGGGACATTCCTTCTTGTATTGTCTGAATTCATTATTTCTTAACAATTACGAGAAGGAATGTCCCCAATCTATGGACTTCCCCATTGGGAGAAGCCCTTTTTTCGGTAGATGCCCTTTTTCCCTATTTTATAATGTTGACGCTTTATAAGCCTTATATGCAGCCTCCACAGTTTTTTCAATCTGTTCGTCGGTGTGGGCCAGGGATACAAATGCAGCTTCAAACTGCGACGGCGCCAGGTAGATACCTTCCTCAAGCATGGCTTTAAAATACCTGGCGTACCTTTCCGTGTCTGAGGAGCAGGCGGTTTTATAATCCTCCACCCTCCCGGAAGTGAAAAAGCCGCACATCATTGACCCCACCCTATTGAAGGAAACCTCAGCCCCGGCGGCTTTAGCCGCCTCCTTAAGCCCCTCGGCCAGTTTTCCGGCTTTGCGCTCCAACTGGTCATAAGTGCCCTGGCGTGCCAAAATCTTTAACGTGGCTATTCCCGCCGTCACCGCCAGGGGGTTACCCGACAGCGTTCCCGCCTGATAAACGGAGCCCGCTGGGGCCATCATTGACATTATTTCCTTTTTGCCGCCATAAGCGCCCACAGGCAGGCCGCCGCCAATAATTTTGCCCATGCAGGTAAGGTCCGGCATAACCCCGTAATAGGCCTGGGCACCCCCGTATGAAAGCCTGAAGCCGGTTATTACCTCGTCGAATATAAGCAATGATTTGTATTCCTCGGTTAATTTTCTTAAGCCCTGCAAAAATTCCGGTGCAGGAGGCACAACCCCCATATTGCCTGCCACCGGTTCAACGATGATCCCGGCGATGTTTTGACCCTCCAGCCTGAATATTTCTTTCAGGGTTTCCAGGTCGTTATATGGAGCGTTTATGGTATTGGCAGCAGCCCCGGCGGGAACTCCGGGACTGGTAGGCACACCCAGGGTAAGGGCGCCGGAGCCTGCTTTAATCAGCAGCATGTCCGCATGGCCGTGGTAACATCCCTCAAATTTAACTATTTTCTCGCGTCCGGTATAGGCCCTGGCCAGCCTGAGGGCGCTCATGGTGGCCTCGGTGCCGGAGTTGACCAGGCGCACCATTTCCACCGAAGGCATGGCTTCAACTATCATTTCCGCAAGTCTGGTTTCCAACTCAGTGGGAGCACCGAAACTGGTTCCAATTTCCAGGCAGCCCATAAGGTCTTCCACCACTTCAGGGTGCAGGTGGCCCAGGATCAGAGGGCCCCAGGAGCCGACATAATCTATAAAAACATTACCATCCACGTCATAAATCTGGGCCCCTTTGCCTCCCTTGATGAAAAGGGGGTTCATACCCACCGATTTGAAGGCCCTGACGGGGCTGTTGACGCCGCCCGGAATAAATTCCTGCGCCTTTTTAAAAGACTCCACCGAATTATCAATCTTCATATTAACGGCACCGCCTTTGTTATGTAATGTTTAAGTCCTCCACGAAATATTTCATGCAGCTTTTTTTCAGTTCCCTGTTGCTGAATATGACCTGGTAGTCTTCAATACCTGTGGCGCTTGATATGCGTCGGGCGATCTCCCTGCAGTCCTCCTCCGTTTTTCCGTGCACCATTGTAAATACGGTATATGGCCAGCCGGGAGGTGATTTCCGGTGATAGCAGTGGGTTACCTCGGGAAAAGCCGCAAGATTTTTCCCCACTTCTTTGGCCAGCCCGGGCTCCACCTTCCAGACCACCATGGCGTTGGCCACAAAACCTATGTCCTGGTGCCGCAGGGTTGCTCCAAACCTTCTGATTATTCCCCTGTCTATAAACTCATTAATCTTTTCAATTAGCTGCTCTTCAGTAAGGCCAAGCCTCCCTGCAACAGCTGAAAACGGGCGCCTGTCCAATGAAAGGCCCTCCTGGAGCTCACGCACTATTTTCTTTTCCAGTTCGGTCAGCATTGCTACTCCTCGGACAGGTCAAAATTGACCCGGATTTTAAATATATCCACTGCCGGAAGGTCGATTAAATCCCCTATTCCGGTTAGTTTACTGATTTCGTCCAGTATACCGGCGATTTTTTCCCTGCTTTCTGCCAACAGGGTAAACCACATGTTGTATTCATGTTCCCTGAGATAGTTATGGGTTATGCCGGGGTAACGGTTGATTACCCCGGCCACTTCCGGAATTCTTTCCGGCGGCACCTTCAAGGCGCAAAGTGTACCCGTATAACCTACCTTCCGCGAGTCGAATATGGCTCCCAGCCGGCGGATTACGCCCAGGTCAATCAGGCGGCGAAGCCTGGTGATTACCTCATCCTCAGAGATATCCAAAACCCGGGCAATCTCCAGATAGGGCTCCGGGCTGACTGGCAGGCCGGATTGTATATAATCCAGCAGCCTGGCGTCCATTTTGTCAAGTTCCATAAAACCGCTCCTCCGGTAAGCGTTAGGAGGCCGATTTGGGAGGTGAGAGGTGACTTCTCGCCTCTCACCTTGGGCGGCCTCTGAGTGGCTCTCGCTTTTCAATATTCTAGACATTCATGCCGCACGCGGCACTACGGACAATGAAAATACTTAGCCACAGAGAACACAAAGTTTTCGGGTGCAAGGAATGCCTGAACCCTCCTGACTCCTGACTTCTGACTCC
>CBEULQ010000573.1:0-2669 GCA_965543975.1 uncultured Desulfocucumis sp.
GAAGTAAAACTTAAGATAAGACGCGATTGCTATAAGTAGTTTCTTGATGATATTGCCATCCTTCATGGAAGCTATGTATTTTCAAATCTACCTGCTTATCAAGTCCTAGCTCATAATATGAATTCACGACAGTTGAGATTCCTCCCATGACATCTCGTCCCGGGCCAACCATGAGCACTTTTGGTATTTCCGTTGTTACAGCACTTTGTCTGTTCATTACATATCCCTCAATAACAAATCATTATGAAACAGGTGAACCTTTCCCGCCCAAATCCTTAAAGAATTGAGTTGCAGAATAATACAGGTACTTAAACCCGCCAAGTATGTACCGTCTCCACAGACGTTTTGGCTCTTTTACCAGACGGTACAGCCATTCAAGCGAGCATTTCTCCATCCATGCCGGAGCCTTATCAAGTGTTCCAGCAAAGAAATTGAAACCGGCACCAACACCCAGCATGACACAACCATGAATTTTTTCCTGATGGTTCAACATCCACATTTCCTGCTTGGGTGCACCAATGCCTACCCACAAAAAGTCGGGGTGCAGGTCGTTGATTTCTTTCACAATGGCGGCATCCTCTTCCTCTGTCAGTGGTCGGAATGGTGGAGAATACATGCCAATTATCCGGATACCCGGATAGTCCTGCTCAAGATTTTCACGGAGTTTTACTAGCACCTCATCGTTCTTTCCGCCATAAAAGTAATGCGTCTTTCCCTGCTTTACGCTTTCTTTAAAGATTGGCCCCATAATGTCTGGGGCTGCACAGCGTTCGCATTTAAAACCTTTTCTGCGACCTATTTTTACGATTGGCATGCCGTCAATTGCTGCCATCGTCGCTTTGTTATACATATCCGCAATTTTCAGATCTTCCTTTGCGGATATGATCGCCGGAACACCAACTAGGTTAATGGTGGCGCTGATCGGCATAGTTGGAAGACTGAATGCTTCCTTTACAAACTGTTGCTTTGTTGTGGCACAGACACCAACCACGCCACATACAGTAAAATCTCTTTTCCTTCGATATACTTTCGTTTCTGACACTGATACCGCTCCTCACTAAGCGTTGCTCTATGATTACAGTTATCCTTTAATCTGTTTCTCAATCCATGCATAGGACTGTCTTAACCCATCTTCTAGAGAAACCTTCGGCTCCCAACCAAGTATTTCTTTTGCTTTGGTATAATCAGCACAACGTGCCTTATCGCCTTCAGGCTTAGATGTATCATAGAAGATATCAATATCCTTACCTGAAATCTTCACAACAGCTTCTGCAATTTCCTTAATAGAGGTGCAGACAGACGGACCAATCTGAATGTGACCATGTCCCCAGCTCTTTTCGAGAGCAAGGCAAAGAGCATTGACAATATCATCCACATGAATAAATGCACGTCCCTGAAAACCGCTGCCCCATACATTGAACGGCTCAGTCGGATAGATGATGGCCTTACGAATTAATGCCGGGATAACCTGGCTTCTCTCACCGTAGTCAGTAGGAGTTCCATACACGTTATGGAACATCAAAATACAACAAGGAATACCTGTTTCTTTTTCCAGATATCCCATCTCGATCTGTCCCATGAGCTTGCTCCAGCCATAAGCAGATTCCGGCATTGCCGGAAACAACTCATTCTCATGCAGCGGCTCCGGATTCAGTGTATTCTGGCGGGTCAGCGGGAAGCTGCAGACAGTACCCACATAAATAAGGCCTTTGATTTTTTCCTTATCGGCTTTCCGGCAGGCATTAAACACATTAGAGTTAATCTGGTTGTTAATACGAAAAATCTCTCCCTGGTTCTTAAACACATAATCAATACCAGCAACAACATCTGCCAGATGCACAACATAATCAGTCATACCGATTATTTCCTGTGCATCTGAATATATTGTTAAGTCCTTTTTAAAGAAATGGGTATCCAAATCAATAACAGGCTTGCCATCCTCTGCATTTAGATACTCCAGCTTGCCTCTCCACAGATTATCAGCAACATAGACATCCCAACCCTCTTTTACCAGACGCTTCACCAGATTAGAACCAATCATGCCACAGCCACCGGTAACCATAATGCTTTTCATAATTTTTCTTCCTCCAGAATTTAAAAAATTAATTCATAGTTTGGCAAGTTATCAGTTCTTTGTACATGTCAAAATAGCTGAAACCTATTCTTCAGACTCTGAAACGAAGCCTCGTTTCTATCTTTGCCGAAACTATCGGAACTTCCGGATACGGCTGCTCTTATTGGTCTTTACTGAACTCCGATTTTTCTGTGATTTATTTTTGGTCTCAATTAATAAACTCTCCAAGTTATATAATTGTGTAGCATTCCGACCTATAATATCAGTAATCTCCTACTAACAATTCTCTCTAAACCAACGGTAAGTTCTCTCTATCCCTTCCCTCAACCCCACCGAATGTCTCCACCCAAGCGCATGTAAACGACTCACATCAGTCAACTTCCTCGGTGTACCGTCCGGCTTGCTCGTATTAAATACCAAGTCACCATCAAACCCTACAACTTCTTTAACTATCTCAGCTAATTCCCTAATAGAAACCTCTTCCCCAGTCCCAATATTTACATGCTTTTCACCATCGTAATTCTCAATCAAAAACACACAGGCATCAGCCATATCATCTACATACAAGAACTCTCTAAGTGGTGTACCCGTCCCC
>CBEULQ010000574.1:0-2668 GCA_965543975.1 uncultured Desulfocucumis sp.
CCTCACCGGCGAACTTATTTTTGAAAACGCTCACGTACCCAAGGAAAACCTGCTGACGGATTAGGATTTTGTGGAGGTTGACTTTCCTTATGTTGAGCGAACAAACTCTCCTTGAAGTTCATTGATTCATAAATATAATTGCCCGTAAAAACAGCAATCTCCCAAAAACAAACTCCAACAAATATTAATATCCATCTTTTTATATTATTTTTCATCTTTTCTACCTTTATTTAAAATATAAAGCTTCCCATACGACACTTTTTATATATTGTTATAACTTACTTTAAATGAATACTTCTCTTTACCATCAATGAGAAGATATCATTTTTTCGATTCCTAATAAATCCTACTTTGGTATGATATGGAAATACCATTTCTAAAACATCTTGCTTGCTTCAGCAGAACTATACTATACTTATAATTGCCTTGCTTAAAAAATAACCTTAAAATAATCTTTAGAACAAGAAACGGAAGAAAGGATTTGCCAATGGAGCAATATTTAATTCCTATTATTCTCGGTATCGTGGAGGGCCTGACGGAATTTATCCCGGTTTCCTCCACTGGTCACTTGATTCTAAGCGGAGAATTGCTGAATTTTACCGGAGCAAGGGCTGCCACCTTTGAGGTTTTTATTCAACTGGGGGCGATTTTGGCCGTGGTGATACTGTATCGGGAAAGGTTCAGACGCTTTCTCACATATGAAAACATCGTGAGCGGCTTCAAAATGAAGCAGCACGAACTCAATTGGATGCACATAGCCGTTGCCATCTTGCCGGCAATGGTTTTGGGTTACCTGGTCCACGGCATCATCAAAAAGTATTTGTTTTCCGCGGAGACCGTCCTCATTGGTTTGATTATTGGCGGTATTGTGATGATTGTGGCGGAACGCGTGCCTGTCCGGACCTTTGCCACCGATCTGGATAAAATAAACTTCAGGCAGTGTTTTGTTATCGGGCTGGCTCAGTGTCTATCCCTCTGGCCCGGCTTTTCCCGCTCCGGCGCCACCATTTCAGGAGGGTTGCTGGCTGGACTAAACCATAAAACGGCAGCTGAATTTTCCTTTATCATCGCTGTGCCGGTGATGATTGCAGCCACCGGATATGATTTGCTTAAATCCTGGTCCTTGATCACCCCGGATTTTATCGTAACATTGCTCATTGGTTTTGTGGTTTCCTTTATGGTTGCCGTGTTGGCCATAATGGGCTTTTTAAAGCTGCTGCAGCGGGTTAAACTGACACCCTTTGCAGTCTATCGCTTCGTTTTAGCGATTGGTTATTATTTAATGATCCTGCGCTAATGGTCTGTCTGTCTGTCGCCTGTAAAGCGGCAATTATTCTGAATAGGCTTTCTTTTAGAATGCCGGAAGGATTTTTTAAACCTTTGTCGAAAAACTGGCAGGTTGAAATTTATAATTATTATTTGGGGAGGTTTGAGTTATGCCCATCTTTGAATATAAATGCGGGGATTGCGGCAAGGTATTTGAAAATCTTGAGCTGCCGGGAAGCGAAAAAAAAGAGCCCCACTGTCCGGCCTGCAGCAGCGTCAACATAGCCAGGATGATTTCCGCGCCATTTTTGCCCAGTGCCGTCGGCAAACCAGCCAACGACGATTTACACGGCCCCTGTTGCGGCAGCAGCAGCGAAAGCCAGGGCTGCACCCCGGGTTCGTGCTGCGGAGCCAACAAAGAAAATTAAATATTTACGCTGAAAAGCGGGAGCCTCATTGAAAAGGCTCCCGCTTTTATCTTTTAATATGCCGGGCAACTATGCCAGTGGAAAGGCAAATACTTCTATGATTAACTGTTGTGAAGGATTGAAAAAATAGTTTCAGTTTAGAAATTTTAACGGTATGGAGGTGATCCGAATTGGAGAAAAAGGACCCCCTGGAGAATAAAACAGTATCCGAATTGGTTAAGTGTCCCGGCGAAAAGAAATGCGACGAAAACGCCGGGATATGGGCGCTGAGGCACCAGACGGATTTGCAAACATAAAACCAGGAAGGGACAGGCAACTTTTCGACATAAAGTAGCCTGTCCCCTTTAGTTTACAGCGTTTCCCTTTTTAATGATACTACCGCACCGGCATGCAGACCATGCCAACCACACCCGGTCCCACGTGGGTTCCCACCACCGGGCCCAGTCTGCCTTCAAAAGATTCAACGCAGTTAAGTCCTTTATGAACCTTCTCCTTGAACTGGGCTATGCCCTCCCAGTCCTCACCGTGCACCATGAAGCACTGCACTTCCCGCTCGCCGAATTTATCCTGCATTATCCTGACTATGCGGTCAAAAGACTTGGCCTTGCCCCTGACCTTTTCGTGGGGAAAAACGTAACCCTCTTTAATGGTCAGTATGGGTTTGACGTTCAGCAGGGTTCCTAAAAAAGCCTGGGCCTTGCCTATCCTGCCGCCCCTCTGCAGGTATTCCAGGGTATCCACGGCAAAGTACACCAGGTGTTTTTCCTGCATAAAGCGGATAAGTTCAATTATTTCCTCTTTGCTTTTACCCTCCGCAGCCGCCCTGGCGGCGTTTATAACCATGAGTCCCAGCGGCACGCTGGTAACGGAGGAATCAATTACCTCCAGTTCGGGATAATTGAGCATGGTTCTAGCCAACTGGGCGGACTGCACCGTGCCGCTCATTTTGGCGGAGATGTGCAGGGATATGATGG